>CALVQZ010000047.1 GCA_944358275.1 uncultured Bacilli bacterium | reverse complement strand
TAGATGAAAGACTAACAAAAGAACAACAAGAAAAATTTGTAAAAATGTTAGAAGAAATAGGAGAATTTGTAAATAGACTTGAAATAAATGGAGTAAATTTAGTAAATTTCTATAATACATTAACAATGCAAGAAAATCCAAGTAAAGTAGTAATAAAAGAAGTAATAAAAGATAAGTGGAACAAGTATAAAAACTCAAAATTTAGAGTAGTAAAAGCGGTAGGAGCTTTGTTGGCACTAAATGTTACTTCAATTTCTATGCAAGAAGTAATAATATATGAGGCAATGTATAATTATATAGCAACAAGAATAGCAAACGGAACATTAACTACAAATACAAACTTAGGAAAACTATTAAATAATAGATTAGGAAATAAGATAAGAAACAACATAGGAAATAGAATTGATTCAAGCGTTGTGTTAAATGAAAAAGGAATAGTTGGTAATGTAGTTAAAGAAGTAGGAGCAAAAACAACAACAGAGGAAACAACAACTCCGACTGAATCAACAACTCCGATAGAACCAACAACTCCGATAGAACCAACAACTCCGGCTGAAAGAACTAAGTTTGATATTGATAATACATCTATTTTTAGAACTAAAACAGATGATACATTTAAAAAATCATTAGATATCATAGATGATACTTTAAAAACAAATAAAGCTCAAAATATAAATGTTGTAAGTACTAAAAGTAATCAAGATTTTGTTAAAGACTTAGTTAGTTTATACAATAGAAATAATTTGAATGCAAATTTAAATGGAATGGATTTGTATGATAGTATAAGTAGCAAAACTAAAATATATGCTGTAATGAGAAATCAACAAACGTTATCAGATTATTTAAATGGTATTGAACTTTTAATAATTTCTGCAAATGAAATTGGTTATGAAGATGCAGTAATAAAAGAAGCAAAAGAAATATTTGAAGTGTTAAAAGATCAAAAATTATCATTAAACGAACAATATGATAAGATTTCTAATATACACATTAAGCATAATTTGCCAAGAGGCTATAAAGAATTTGAAGAATTTGAAAAAAAACTAAATAGTACCGAAAAAGCAATTACTGAGCTTGAAAACAAGAAATATACTAAAGATGATATAGTAAACATTCTATTAAATTATTCAGCATATTCACCAAAATGTGAAAATGAGGAAATAGCAAAAGCATATTATTATAAAGCATATGATTATTTACTCAAAAAGGGTGTGAATAAAGAGAATGCTGCTATACAAGTATATAATACTGCTCAAAGAGTATTAAATGTAAGGGGGACTAGAATAGATACATCTATTGAAGCACTTAAAATTCAAGAAGAGTTTGGTATAGAAGTAAGAACTGTTAATAATTATAGACATAATGAAGCAAATAATAATCAAATTTCTTTACAACAAATAAGAGAAAAAATAGAAGCAGCAAGAAATCTTTATGGCAAAACAGCATTAAAATCTATTACAATATATGATACATTTAGTCCTCAGAATATTTACAATGAAGTAGTACAAAATAAAGATTATGCTAAAACACCTAGTGAAAAAAGATTCACAGCAGCAGCGTCCGCAACAATAAATAATATTGATATATGGTCTAGTTGTAATGAAGCAAATGTAATGATTCATGAATATGGTCATACTTTAAACTATTTTATACAACGTGAAAAAAAATTAAATGTTCCTTTCTCTGAAACCTCAGAATGGGAAAAAGCAATTATTCACGATAAAGAAATCACTCCAAAAAGAGTTTCAGACTATGCAAATTCTAATAATGATGAAGATTTTGCAGAATTTGTTAAGTATTTTTATGAAAAACCAATAGAAATGGCAATTAGTTATCCAAATAGATATAGAGTAATATCAAAATATTTAAATATAGATAGAGTTAATGAACTTATAGCAAGTGAAATTACAAGTGATAACTTTGTATCTAATTGTGAAAATTATAGAAGGTCTGCCAAATTCTATTCTACATTTGATGTAATAGAAAGCATATATGAAATGTTTCCTGAAAATTTTAATAGTGATGTAATTAGTCGTATAACAGAAAACTATTTTAAAGAAAATGCAATTATTACTATATTAAAAGATATTGTTAGATTAAGTAATAATTGGTCATATTCATTTGAACTATTATATGATTTACTCTCAAATAATATGAATTTAGCAAAAAATACAAATTATAGTCCAATATTAGAAAGTTTAATTAACAAACTTGTTGTTACTGTAAATGAAAGTGATATAGTTTCTATGATAGGTGAAAAAAATATATTATATGAGATAACAGAAGCATTAGATGGACATTTATGGGTAAGTGAAGATGGAAGAAAATATGTTTCAGAAGATCCAGCCGTTGAGTTATTAACTTTCTTAAAAAAACTTTTAAATAAAGAAAATTTAGACAAACAATATTTTGCTAATGATGATTTGTTAAAAGAAACTAAAGGCTACTTAAAATTTATAAAAGATAATATAAGTGAAGATGGTATTTTAGCATATTATAACGAAATGAAAGAATTATATGGTGATAATATTGAAAGTAATTCATCTATTTCAGAATCTAGTTATGATATAACTGATACAAAAAATATTGAAATAATTGATGATAGTGAGGTTGCTAGTGAAAATTTCACTGCAACTTCACCCGAATCGTCAATTGAAGATACTATAGATACTTCTGATACTGAAACATTTGGTGATTTAAAAATATCTAAAAAACTAGTAGAAAAAT
>CALVQZ010000046.1 GCA_944358275.1 uncultured Bacilli bacterium | reverse complement strand
CTTAGGGAATGATACAGATACTATAGCTGCTTTAACTGGAAGTATAACAGCAATAATGTACAAGGGAGTTATACCACAAAGATGGGAAAATGATTTAGCAAAGAAAGATTACTTGATTTTAGTTTCTAATAAATTTAATGAAGTTTTGAAACAAGAAGATAAGGTAAAAAAATATTGAAATTATGTTAAGAAAAATATATAATAAAAAAAAGAAAGGAAACTTTATGAATGAAAATTTAAATGAAGAAGATTTAAAAGTGGAAACATATTATTTTGATGATGATGGTAATACTGTTGAACCTGAAAAAGCAACAAAAGGTGTAATTAGAGAAGTCGATAAAGATGGAAACTTAGTTAGAGAAACATGGGGAAGATTTGAAGAAATACCAAGAGTTTCAGATGAAGATTTTGATGAATACATTGCTAGGTTGGAAGAAGAAGAAAGAGAAAAGAATAAATAAAAAAGTTGATAAGAGTATATAAATAATTTTGCGTAAAAATAAATTCTTTTTATCGTAATGTAGAAATATATATATAAGAATTTTTTTGTATTAAAAAAGTAAAGAAAAAATATGAAATAAATATGCTCTGGTTTTTAAGATTTGTAAATTATACAATATTTAAATATTTTGAGAAATTAATAAAAATAATGTATGTATCAATTACAATCGAATCATTAAATAGACAATTTTGAAAATATACAAAGTAAGAGTTGTTTTTTCACTGGCTCTGTCACTGCCTAAGTGCTTATATTTATTAAATATAGATAAAATGGAGATTGGGTTTATGTAAATTGGGTATTATATTATCTGAATCAACTATTATATTTAATAATATAATTTAAGTTTGTGAATTTTCAGTGAAAAATCATAAAAAGATAAATCCCCAAACACGAATCACACACACTCTCTAATCACCAGTTTACAAAAAAACAAAAATGTGATATAATGATTATGTGGAGCAGTATCCTAGTTGATTTGTTTGTTATGAAGACGAGCCTAAAAATTCGTTATAGGGCATACCTGTGAAGCTTCTTGTGCTTGCCTTTTACGCCCAGTTTTGGGTGAGTGCTGGAAGAGGAGTGGTGGGCCACCATAATGGCATATGTACTGGACCCAACATTCTTTGAGACTTTTGATTGTAGGAAGCCTATACATCTATTTGATTGATGGACTTCTTACGACTGAAGATTAAACCTAATGCGCGGCGAATAGTTGTGATTAGTGTAGCCTGTCTTGAGTGAATATAGGGGATATAGGTTCTATACAATAGGAGTAGACGTACGAATATTGTTATTGCTATTGAAACTATATTTGCAAAAAAGAACTAATAATGAATGAATCTTGAAGAAAATTCCTAGGCTGTTAGTTAATTTTGGATTAAAGTGTGTACTAAGTGGCAATCAAGTCATACAGATGGAAACACTGTATTCATTCTTTTAAAGGGGAACCGCACTTTGGTAACGAAATGTAAGAATGAGGGAAAACCTACTTGACCTAAGGCATAATATTTCCAAATTTAATTCCACTTTTTTTAATTATTTATAGGAGACATATGAAAGAAAATAAAAAATGGATATTAACTATAACTTGTTTAGCTTTTTTTATAACAATTATTTTTTCGCTAGGAGCACAATTTCTATTAGAAGATGTAAATATATTCTTGGGAATAATAATAATATTACTATTTATATTGATAGGAGTTATATTTGATATAATAGGAGTTGCAGTTCAAAGTTCTGATGCAGTACCATTTCATGCGATGGCATCTAAAAAAGTAAAATCAGCAAAAACAGCTAAAAAAATGTTAAAAAATTCAGCAAAAGTATCATCTTTTTGTAACGATGTTATAGGAGATATATGTAATATAATTAGTGGTTCAGCTGTAGCAGTCGTATCAGTAACTATTGCTTCAAAATTAGATGTAGATGAAACTATTCCGACTTTACTTGTAACAAGTGTAGTTGCTGCACTCACAATAGGTGGTAAAGCATTAGGAAAAGGTTTTGCTGTAAGTACAAGCGAATATATAGTTACAAAAGTAACAAAATTGATGCATTCTTTTAAAAAATAGATTAAGAAGTTAAAATCTTCTTTTTTTTATGGTATACTTTACATAAATAAAGGGTGATACATATGGATGAATTACAAAAAAAGATAATATATTTAATTCAATGTCAGCGTTCTATCGATGATATATGTAAAGAATTACAATTAAGTAAAGAAGAACTTTTTTCTTTATTAAGAAAAATAAGTGATAGCGGTATATCTTTAAATGTTTTAAATGGTGGTATTTTAACTTTTAAAAGTGTGGAAACAATAAAAAAACCATATAATATTAAGATGGGTAAAGGTCATATAAGATTAGGTCTTATAGGGGACACTCATCTTGCAAGTAAGTATGATGATCTAGATTTACTTAATAGAATATATGATAAAGCAGAAAAAAGAAAAATTGATGCGATATTTCATAGTGGAGATTTAGTTGATGGAATTGTATCAGTACCTAATTATTTTGAAAATTTAAAAGAAGAAACTTATACCGGGCAAATGAAATATGTAATAGATAAATATCCAAAATATAGTGGAAAAACATTTGCAATATCAGGAAATCACGATGATTATTGGACACATCTTACTGGAAAAGAAATAATAAAAGATATATCAAAAGAAAGAAAAGATATAGTGTATTTAGGCCCTTCAAAAAGAATAATATATATAGATGGATTAAAGATAAATGTATTACATGGAAGATTTAAACAGGAGGGAAAAGTTAAATCGGTAAAAACACTTATAGATATTATTCCAGAAGAAATAAGGCCACATTTTATTCATTTAGGACATTATCATACGAGTTTAGCAGATACATATGAAGGAGTACAATTTTTTAGAACATCAAGTTTAGTAAGAGAATCTCCTTATAATATGAATAGAATGCATATAAATGAACAAAGTATATACTGGATAGATGTATATTTTGATGATGACGGAAAAGTAGATAAAATTACACATGAGAAAGATACTTTCTCAAAAAGAAGATAATAAAAAATTAGTTTTTTAAGACTAATTTTTTTCTACAGATAAAGATATTATTAAAGCCATATTATCGTCATTTGCCATTATATTCTTATGTATTTTATTACATTTTTCACACTTATATATAATCTTAAATGTATCTTTAAACTTCTCTATTCCAATAGGTTTTAAAAGCCCGTTACAAGAATTCAATCTATCTCCAGGATTAACATCTACATGCTTAGAATAAAGGCAATAAGGACAATGATCCCTAGAAGTGTACCCTAGTGGATTTACATCTTTATTACAATGCTCACAAACAAAAGAATCGTCGTTTTTTGAAAATAATTTCATAATATCACCTAGATAATTATACCACAATAAGTTATAATTATAAAAGGATGTGATTATATGCACTATGAAGTAAATATAAATGAATTTTCTGGTCCACTTGATTTATTACTTCATCTAATAAAAAAATCAAATATAGATATTTATGATATTAGCCTAGATGAAATAACAACTCAATATATGGATTATATAAAAAAGATGGAAGAATTAAATTTGGATATTGCTAGTGAATACTTAGTAATGGCATCAGAATTATTAGAATATAAATCTAAATCACTGCTTCCTAAAAAAGAAGAAGAAAAAGATGAGTATGAAGAAGATTTTAAAGAAGATTTAATAAAGAAACTAGTAGATTATAGCAAATATAAAGAAATTACAGAAACATTTAAAGAATTAGAAAATAAAAGAAGTAATATATATACTAAAAGTCCTTCTAACATAAAAGAATATGATGATTCATTAAAGTATAAAGAAGATGCTTCTATAGAAGATTTAATAGAAGCATTTAAAAAATTTTTAAAAAGAAGAGAAATGGAAAAACCTCTTAATACAAAAATTACTACTAAAGAATTATCAGTAGCAGATAGAATAATAAAAATAAGAAATTTACTAAAAGAAAAAAAAGAATTAAGATTTGAAGATTTATTTGAAAAAAATACTAAAGAGTATATAGTTGTTACTTTTTTAAGCATATTAGAAATGTCAAAAAATAAAGAAATTAAAATAGAACAATATAATAATTTTGATGATATAGTTATAAAAGGATGTGACTTTAATGAATAAAAAAGCAGTACTTGAAGGGATATTATTTGTTGTAGGAGATGATGGTATTACTATAAATGATATATGTAATATACTACAAATTGATGAAGAAGATACTAAAAAACTAATAGTAGAGTTAAAAACTGATTATTTTAATGAAGAAAGAGGGCTTAGAATTGATTATTTAGGCAATAGATTAAAACTTACTACTAAAAAAGAACATAAAGAGTACTACAAAAAGTTGATAGAAGAAGTGAATAATACATTATCTCAATCTGCATTAGAAACACTTGCTATAATTGCATATAATGAACCTATTACGAGAATGAAAGTAGATGAAATAAGAGGTATATCCTCATCTCAAATGATAAGAAGATTAGTTGCAAAAGGATTTTTAAAAGAAGCAGGAAGAGAAAATATTCCTGGAAGACCAATACTATATAAAACAACAGATGATTTTCTTGATTATTTTGGATTATCTTCAAAAGATGAATTACCTAAAATAGAAGACGAGGATAAAGAAGATAAAGAAACAGATTTATTTTTATCTAAGTATAAAGAAAGCATATGAAAATGAAATGCTTTTTATTTAAAATAAGTGTATTTTATATACAAAATATTAAAGAATTATGTTATTATAAGTATATAATGAGGTGAAAGTATGAAATTAGTGTCTATATTACCAGCAGATAGCTATGTAGTAATAAATAAAAGCATTTTAAATGAAAATGATAGACTCACACTTACTTTGTTATATCAACCAATTATTGGTAGTGTAGCTACTAGTTTATACTTCACTTTATGGGCTGATTTAAATAAAACAGAAATTATGAGTAATGAATATACTCATCATCACTTAATGAATGCGATGGGAATAAAATTAGAAGATATAATTTCTGCAAGAAAGAAATTAGAGGCAATTGGGCTTTTAAAGACACTATATAAAACAGGAAAAGTTAATAATTATGTTTACGAACTTTATAGTCCATTAAGTATAAAAGAATTCTTTTTAAATCCTATACTTTCATCTTCACTTTTATCGTGTGTAGGTGAAAAAGAATATCGTAATTTAATTAGTTATTATAAAATGCCTAAGATAAATGTTAGTGAGTTTGAAGATATTACAGTTCATTTTAGTGATATATATAAGATGAGTATAAAAGATACTAAGGAAGTTGTTGAAGAAAGTATAAAAGAAAAAAATAAAAATGAAATAGTGATTGATGATGTAATAGATTTTGATTTTATTATTTCATCTATTCCAAAAGGGATTTTAAATGAAAGAGCGTTTAACAATAATACTAGAAAATTAGTTAATAAACTTGCTTATTTATATAATTTTGATAATGTAGTTATGTGTGAGCTTATTAAAGATTCTATAAATGAAAAAGGTTTAATTAGTGAAGTAGATTTAAAAAAGAATTGTAAAAACTATTATTCGTTTGAAAACAATAAAACTCCTAAATTAGTTTATAAATCAAAGAATACTAGTGTAGATGTGAAAAATATAAAAGATATAAAAGAAAAGCTAATAAATTGTTTTGAAAGCACCACACCATATGATTTTCTAAAAGCAAAATATGGAGGGAGTAAACCTACAAATAAAGATATAAATTTAATTGAATCTTTATTAGTAGATCAAGAGTTAAATTCAGGTGTAGTAAATGTTTTAATAGATTACGTTCTTAGAATAAACGATAATAAACTAAATAAAAACTTCGTAGAAGCAATTGCAAGTCAATGGAAGATGAGCAATATAACTACAGTAAAAGATGCGATGAGGCAAGCTGAAAAAGAATATAGAAAGATGAATCAAACAAAAGAAAAGATAGAAAAAAACAAAGAGAAAGAAAAACTTCCTACTTGGTATGGAAAAGATGTTAAGAAAAAAGCAATGACAGAAGAAGAAGTAAAAGAATTAGAAAGTATGCTTAGTGAGTTTGCGTAGGTGAAGTATGAAAGAATTAAATGATACAAAATTATTTAAAACAAATATAGATTCAAATTTAAAAAAAGAGTATTTAAAAGCAATAAAAGATACTGATTTTGAAAAATACATTAGAACTATTCCACTTTCGCATGAAGTTTTAATGAAATACACATCTAGATTACAAGAATGTTTTAATGAATGCAAAAATTGTAGTGAGTGTAAAAGTTTAGAAGAATGTAAAAATGAAATTTTCGGTTTTTACTTGAAAGAAGTTGTAGATAATGATAAACTTAGATTTGAATATAGAAGTTGTAGGTATAAAAATAAACAAATAAAAGAAGATAAAGATAATGAAAATGTATATGCATTTGATATACCTAAGGAAATAAAAAATGCAAGAATGAAAGATATTTATCTAGATGATGCAAATAGAAAAGAAACTATCGCATGGCTTACTAAATTTATAAAAGGATATAGTAAAGATAAAAAGATGAAAGGCTTGTACTTAAATGGTAATTTTGGATGTGGAAAAACATATTTAATTTCAGCAACATTTAATGAATTATCAAAAAAAGGTATAAAAAGTGCAATTGTGTACTGGCCAGAATTTTTAAGAAGTTTAAAAGCATCATTTGATGATGATTTTAAAGAAAGATTTGAGTATATAAAAAAAATACCATTATTACTTATAGATGATATAGGTGCAGAAAATATAACTAATTGGAGTAGAGATGAGGTTTTAGGGACAATTTTACAATATAGAATGGAAGAAGGACTTACAACATT
>CALVQZ010000045.1 GCA_944358275.1 uncultured Bacilli bacterium | reverse complement strand
TCTTTATCAAATGTTATATCACATCTTTTATAATCTTCACTTGATAAATCTGATACACTACTACATGTTATTTCTTCATCTTTTCCTAGTGATTGATTTGATATATATAATGCTTCTGCTGCTAACGCTATTTTCTTTGCTGATAATTCTAATGTACTTTTTCTTGATTTCTCTATCGTTTCCATTAATTGTGGTACTGCTATTACTAATATTATTGCTAGTATTATTATTACTGCTAATAATTCTACTAGTGTAAATCCTTTTTTGTTATCTTTTTTCATATAGCTTCACCCTTTCTTTATCCTATTTTTAGTATATCATACTTTACTTGTTTTTTGCATTAGTTTTTTTATAAATTTTTTGATTTATCTTTTTACTTTTTACCCAAACATAAATTAAAAAGAATAGTCCTCGACTATTCAACTTCTAATTCTAATCTAAATCTTTGATTTTTATTTACTTTAATAGAATATTTTTTATCACCACTACTCGTTGTACTACTAATTTCTCTTAAAAATACATCATTAAGTTCTCCATAATCAGATATATTAGATTCTGTTTTAATATTTATTGAGTATGTACCTTTTGGAAGTTCACTTAAATCTATACTATTTTTAAACCATGCCCTTGTTTTGTCTAAATTATCAGGTACAACTAAAGTTATTGCATATTCTCCATTATCTATATAACCTAAATCATATTCATATCTTTCAAAAGTCTTAATGTTTTCAAATATAATTTTTCTACTTACTTCTATTTGTTTTGAATAATTACCACCAACATTAAATGAAGAACCACTTATATTTAATTTACCATCTTTTAGTTCAATATCTTGATATTGATTAAACATATTATCACTTGTAGGAGTATTTTTATCACTTATAAGACCATCATCTCTAATGAATAACTCTATTGGAATTGTCTTCAAATAATAATTAGTCTTAAATTGATATCCCCTATTATTTGAATCTGTAAATTTAGATGCTATATTTATAGAAAGCATATTACTTAAAATTTCTTTAGCTTCAAATTGTCCACTTCTTGCTCTTACATATAAACTATAATTACCTTGTTTTACATCACTTAAATCAACTTCACCACTAAACCAAGAATAATCATTTTTATATTCATCTACACTAGGAATAGTATAAGGTATTTTCTTATCATCAGTTATTCTAGTAAGACTTTTTTCATAAATATCGCCACTTGTTTGATCTTGTAATATTAAATCATATGTTATATCTACATCTTTAGTATTATTCATTTCTCTTATTGCTAAATAACCAGTTATATTAACTTTTTTATTTTCATCTACACTTAACTCGTGAAGTCCAAATAAACCTTCTTTAGAAATATATATTTCTTTTACATTTTCATCTTTCAAAGTAATATATGAAGAATGAATATAACCATAATTGCTACTTCTATCATAATATGTATCACTTTTTGAAACCTGTATTACATCAGTTCTATCTTCATTAATGAGTGCATCTGTTTGTATTTTATACCAAATATTATTACCATTTATTTCTTCTCCAACAACTTCATCTATTATGAGCACTGGAATATTTGTCACATTTAAACTATATGACTTTAACTTATATATTTCATTTGAATTACTACTAGCTTCACTCATTACAGGTACTTTCTCGTCAGATATTTTTATACCTATTTTACTACTATTATAATCTTTGTAGTCAACAAAAGCATCAATACTTCTATATATAGAGGCAATCTTCTCACCCCAATAAGGATCAGAAGCATATTTAACGTTTATTCCACTATTTTTATTACCTAAATGGCTACCAAAATAATTACCAGATAAATCCTTTGTTTCTGCAAATAAAGTATTTATATAATAATATGCATGTCTATATATACAATCCGCAACTGTTTTATAAGCATTAGATGATTCCATAACGCTTGAATCATATGCATTATGTCCAAATAGATTATTCTTTTGTTTTGCTAATGTGCTAGTTCCCCAACCACTTTCATTTATTGCTGTTGCTAAAGATATGGCTGCATTTACTCCATACTTATCTTCAGCATCTATAAATGTAAGTTCTTCCCCAACTAAAGCACTTCTTTCTTTACTAGTATATCCTCTAGATTCTAAATAATCTTTAATATCAGCTGCTGTAATATTAGAATTAGTTCTTATTGGAGAATACATATAATAATTATAGTATGGTATTGCATTTGTAGCTTTATCTGTACTTGATGTTTTATAATCATCTAACATATCTTCTATAGAAGTATAAAAATAATTACCATCATAACTATAATATTTAATCATTTCACCATCTAAATTCTTAGAAGGCAATGTACTTGGTGCAGGCCCTAAGTTAATTGATGTAGAATAACAATTATTAGCAGTTATTTTTTTTGATAATCTATGTATTAAATTACCGTCTCCATTAACATAATAATAACTTGGGCTTTTAACTGATACGATAGGAATAATTTCATAACCATTATATTTTTTACCATTTAAAGATAATAGTGAATTGATCCATCCAGACACTCCAGAAATCTTCATATTTACTCTTGAAGTTCCATTATTATATCCTAAAAATGCAGCATCAACACCTCCAAAAGCACCATGCCCATTTATATATGTATATGCCTTGTTGTTAGTAGCGCTAGTATAAACATTAGATACTGTTTGAGTTGTTCCTGTAGTATTTAAATCAACAAGCGCATATTGACTATTTATTATCTTATATACATACTCTCCTGATGTATCTTTTCTCTCTCCTATTATTGATGCTACTTTTGAAGATGAATAAGGAAGTGTATCCATATAACTTACAGCTTCATCATAAGAATCAAAACTTTTTAAATATTCTACATTACTTTCATCATAAGTAACAGTAGATATATTATCACAACTAGTAGTATTACTACTCTCTTTTATATACACAACATGATAACTACCTGTGTCAAATTCAATATTAACATCGGCAGAAATAATAACAAAAGGCGTGCAAAGTAAAAGTATAGACAATAAAAATAATGAACATATCCTTTTTTTCATTTTACCACCTCATATCATACAAATTATAACATTTTATAACAAAAAAATCACTTATTTTAATACTTATTTACATTTAAACTGTCAATAATAATGATAAAGACCAAATTTATTGAGTAAATAATAAATTTAAGTTATAATAAACTATAGACGTAAGGAGATATTATGAAAAAGTTTATAAAAAGAATTAAGAAAAAACCAATTTTAATTTCTACAATAATTTTCTTTAGTTTATTTTTATTTAGCAGTATATTTTTAATTTATTCTATTTTAAAAATTGCTAACATAGAAAACTTATTAAGATATTTAATAAGTATTATACTTGTTTTGGTAATAATTTATTTTTTACTAGAAACTATAAAAGTTATATTTAAAGCAAAAAAACCTTTAATTATAATAATGGATGTTTTATTTATACTATTATTTTTAATAACTTCATATGCATGTACTACTATAAATAATATTTATGGTGGGATATCTAATATATATAAAGAAAGTACAACTTATGAAGTAAATGCGATAGTAAAAACAAATAGCAATATAAATAGTGTATCTGATATAGAAAACAACACAATTGGAATATTATCAAAGGAAAGCCAAAAAGAAATAAATGAAGTATCAAGTGAACTAATAAATGATAATAAATTAGAAACTAAAAATAAAATAAAAGAATATGATTCTTCAAATGAAATGATAAATGCATTATATAATGATGAAATAGATGTTGCTTTAATAGAATCAAATTATGTATCTATATATAGTTCTATTGATGCATTTAAAAATATAAGTTCTGAAACAAAAGTAATTGGTAAAAAAGATAAAAAGATAAAAAAGGAAAATGAGGAAAATGTAAAAGATAAAACTGAACCTTTCACTATCTTAATATTGGGAATGGATTCTACAATAAAAGACATAAGTACCGTAACATCATTTAATGCTGACTCAATAATGCTTATTACATTTAATCCTAAAACATATAATACAACTATATTAAGCATACCAAGAGATACATATGTCCCTATAAGTTGTTCTAATAATTTAGAAAGCAAAATTACTCACTCTGGTTGGGGTGGCGAATCTTGTGTTATTAGTACACTTGAAAATTGGATGGATATAAAAATTGATTATTATGTTAAAGTTAATTTCACTGCAGTAGTAAATTTAGTAGATGCGATTGGTGGAATTGAAGTTGATGTTCCATATAGTTTTTGTGAACAAAATTCAAATAGAGAATGGGGAGAAAATACAGTATATGTTAAAAAAGGATTACAAACTTTAAACGGTGAACAAGCACTTGCGTTATCAAGAAATAGGCATCCTAATCCAAATCATTGTTCGGAAGAGTGGACAAATTATTATTCAGATGATATCATTAGGGGACAAAATCAACAACTTGTACTAAGTGCTCTAATAAATAAGATTACTAAAAATTTAAATATGGAAAATGTTAATTCTATATTAAATATAATAGGTACAAATGTAGATACAAATATGAAAATTAATGAAATTACAAATTATTATAGTGTTGTTAAAGATATAGCAATAAATACATTAAATGAAAATGGAAATGCAATAAATTTTGAAAGATTACAATTATCAACATATGGTAAATCATTATATGATCCTCTTTTAAATTTAAGTGGTATGTCAATGCAAATATATTATAAAGAGAGTTTTAAACAAATAGTAAATGAAATGAAAATAAATCTAGGTTTATTAGAACCTACAATTATAAAATCGTTTTCATTTTCTGTTAATAATCCTTATAAAGAAAAAATAGTTGGAACTGGAGTATTTAATCAATATGATATTCAGACTGTACCAAATTTTGTTGGAAGTAATAAATCAGTTGTTGAAAATTGGGCTTATGAAAATAATATTCAACTAATAATTGAATATGAAGAAAGTAATCAAATATCAAATGATCAAGTAATATCACAGAGTATAAGACCAACTTATAGGATAGATAAAATAAGTGAACCTTTAAAAATAGTTGTATCAATTTATACACAAGAAGATAACTATGAAAATCAAAATGAAGATGATGAAAATACTATTGAAAATGATGAAAATAGTATTATTGAAGACTTCTTACCATAATAGAAATATGAAAGTATTTCTTTTTTTATATAAATTAAAGAACTATAAATTTAACTAACATTCATTATATAACTTAAAGGGAAGTTAATTTAAGCATTAAAAAAAAGCCTATAAAAATAGACTTAATTTCAATATGGTCGGGAAAACAGGATTTGAACCTGCAACCTCATGGTCCCAAACCACGCGCACTACCAAGTTGTGCTATTTCCCGATATGGCGCGCCCAATAGGAGTCGAACCCATAACCTTTTGATCCGTAGTCAAACGCTCTATCCAATTGAGCTATGGGCGCATACGCATATATGGGCGATAAAATTCATTATGGTGGCTCCGATTGGAATCGAACCAACGACACGGGGATTTTCAGTCCCCTGCTCTACCGACTGAGCTACAGAGCCATATGGCGGTTCCAACGGGACTCGAACCCGCGATCTCCTGCGTGACAGGCAGGCGTGTTAACCAACTACACCATAGAACCAAACACAATTGCCTTTTAAGTATACTAAATTAAAAGACAACTTGTCAATACTTTATATAACTTTTTTTATACAAAACTTAAGTTTATTGATTAAAAAAATATTCAAATGCCTCATCATAACTACTACCAGCAAATACATACTTTTGATAACTGTTCTCATTAACTTTTACATACATTACTTTACTATCTATTTCTTTTAAATCTATATATACTTTATTATTACCATCTGTAAAACTATATGCATTATCTATTTTTTCTATCGCAGTAATGTTAGTAATTATTGCAGCATCACTAGCAAAATATCCTAATATAAATTTATTATTTTCAAAACTAATACTTACATTAGAATCTCTCATTTCTACACTTGCCCAATATCCTTGTAATTTATTTAAAAATTCATCTAGCGTTAATTCTTCATCTTCTACTTTAACTTCATCATTTGGTTTATTATTTTCATTTGTAGGTGGCACATCTTCTTTTTTTAATTTATCATAAACAAAAATCCCACCTAGAGTACATACAACTAAAATTGTTATTATTGAAATTATTATTTTTTTCATATTTTTACCTCACTTATTTCTTCTTTAATAAAGGTATTCCAAGAGAAAGAGAAAAACCTATAAGAAAGAATAATATTCCAACAAATGTAACTATTCCTGGATATAGAACAACTACTGATCCAATTACAAAACCTATTATTACACTATAAGTAACAGGATAATACTTCTCTAAACAAATATTCATTAGTTTTAAAGATGAAATTCCACCAACTACAAATCCAATACCAACTATAATAACTCCTAATAAATTAGTAGAAATAAAATCAAAAGGATTTGCAAATAAAGTTAAAAGTAAATCATATTGCCCTATAATACTAAGCATAACGGAACTACTTAAACCAGGAACTACTTTACCTATTGCAAATAATGCTCCTGCTAAAAATAATCCTATAACTGAATCATCATCACCTATTTCTACTAGATTACCTTTTAAAAATACAGTTAATAATATGGATACTACCATAACTATTACTAAAACTAAGTAATTAAGTGGTCTATCACATTTTTCTTTGTAATTTGAAATAAGCATCGGAACAGTTCCTAAAACAAGTCCAATAAATAAATAACTAACTTCTACTAAATATTTTTCAAAAACATATGTTAGTAATTTAGCAGAAATAATAGCACCAATTATAATACTTATAATCATCTTAGCTAAGAAAATACTATTACCTTTCTTATCTTTAGAAAAATTATTAAATGCATATATTAACTTATCATAAACATTAAGTATAACTGCTATTACACCACCACTAACTCCAGGTAAAACAACACCAATCCCAATTATCAATCCTGCAAGCAAAATAACACCTCCAATTATTTGATTGTAGCAGATTTTAATGGAGCAATTTGAATAAATGTATTTCCATCATTTACAGTTATTTCTTCCCCACTTCTATATTTATAAACTGTTTGACTACTTCTAGATGATTTAGTCCAAGTTATAGGAACAGCTTTACCACTTGTAACATAATAGCCACTTCCACTACCAATATTATCTAAATCTTGTCTACCACTTGTATCACCAGATAAATTATAATTATCTATATATGCAATTATAATATTTTTAGCATAATATTGCTTTTTAGTAACATAATCTTTATGTGGCGAATCATTAACACTTCTATAATAAACCTTATCAGTTGGATTATAAATATAGTTAGTAGTAACATAATTAGAATACTTAATATCAACACTATTAGCTGTAATACTTCCATCAACACTAGTTAAATCTATTTCATCAGCACTATAATTTAGTAATAAATCTTTATTACTACTCATAGAATATCCTTTTTTCTTAGCAACTTTTAAAATATTACTCATGCTAGTAAAAGCAGTGTGTTCATATGCTACATTTAAAGAATTATCTCTCCAAAAAGCATCGTCATATAATCCATTTATATTTTTTACTTTTAAAGAGCTAATATCTGATTGTGCTTTAGGACTCCACCCATAATGTACATATATCGCATCATTTTCAAGTGCATAATCTAGAAAGTAATGTCTAGCACTTCTTATTGAACCAATTCTAGCCGTATCTTTTCCTTTATAGATTGCCATCATTCTAGTAATTCCACCTTCTACAATCATTTCATAAACAATATATGCATCTTGAAGTCCAGAATGATATTTTCTTGCAGCATTTAAATTATTTATCATAACTGCAACAGACCTACTATTTGAATTAGTATCTACAATACTAATTACTTGTTCTTCTTCTTCTTTATTGTTATCTTCTTTAGGTGTAGTATTGTTAGAACTATTATTATTATCATTATTTGTATAATTTTTATTGTTACTCATATCCATAGTTACATATACAATAAATGCAAATGTAGCTATAAGTATTGCTATTCCTATAATAGCAACTATCTTTTTATTTTTCATTATATTTCCCATACTTTACCTCCACTTATTATATTATATCACTAAATTATAATAAAAAAAACTAATTTTAAAAATTAGTTTACGTTCATTGGTTGCGGAGGGAGGACTCGAACCTCCAACCTCCGGGTTATGAGCCCGGCGAGCTACCAACTGCTCCACCCCGCGATATAAAATATTTGGCGGAGGAAAAGGGATTCGAACCCCTGCGCCGCTTACACGACCTCTCGGTTTTCAAGACCGATCCCTTCAACCGGACTTGGGTATTCCTCCACACTGGTGCCTGAAACCGGAATCGAACCGGTACGGGATTTGACTCCCGCAGGATTTTAAGTCCTGTGCGTCTACCTGTTCCGCCACTCAGGCATAAAATGGTGTCCCGTTGGAGATTCGAACTCCAGACCCTTTGATTAAAAGTCAAATGCTCTACCGACTGAGCTAACGGAACATAACTGGCTGCCTCGGCTAGATTCGAACTAGCGCATGCGAGAGTCAAAGTCTCGTGCCTTACCGCTTGGCTACGAGGCAAACACATGGTGGAGAGAGATGGATTCGAACCATCGAACCCGAAGGAACAGATTTACAGTCTGTCGCGTTTAGCCTCTTCGCTATCTCTCCATAAAAATGGTGCCGAAAACAGGAATTGAACCCGTAACCTACT
>CALVQZ010000044.1 GCA_944358275.1 uncultured Bacilli bacterium | reverse complement strand
TTCTCAAAATGTACTGGTGATGATTGCTAAGTGGATACACCTGTTCCCATGCCGAACACAGAAGTTAAGCACTTATACGCCGAAAATAGTTATTGCTAAAATAGGACGTTGCCAGTCTTTTTTTTTTACTTTTTTATACATTGTTTTTATATTTTTTTGCTTTAATTTGTTTTTATATTGTATATAAAAACTTTTTTTATTATAATTATATTGGTGATAGAAATGGAATATAAAATAACGACACATAATGAAGAAGATACAATGGAAATTGCACAAAATATTGAATCTGAGAAATTTCCAAATATGGTTATATGCTTAACTGGAGATTTAGGGAGTGGTAAGACTATTTTTACTAAAGGTTTTGCTGATGCACTAGGTATTGAAGAAAATATTACTTCCCCTACATTTAATATAATTAAGGAATATTCTGCTGGAGAATGTCCTCTTTATCATATGGACTTATATAGATTAGATGGTGATGTTAAAAATATTGGTTTAGAGGAATATTTTACAAAAGGTGGGGTAGTTATAATTGAGTGGGCCGATATGGCTTTAGATTATCTTCCTGATGAAAGACTTGAAATAAATTTTAAAATTGTCGATGAAGATACAAGAGTTCTTGTATTCAAACCATATGGTACTAAATATGAAGAGATTTGTGAGGCTATATTGTGATAACTTTGTTTATCGATACATCAACTAATATACTAAACATTGCTTTAATAAAAGATGATATTCTTATAAAGAAGACTACTTTAGAGTCTGGTGAACACTCTAAGTACGTAATGGTCGAATTAGAAAAGTTATTTGTTCATGAGAAAATTGATCCTAAGTCTGTTGGGAAAATAATGGTTACAAATGGTCCCGGGTCTTTTACTGGGATAAGAATTGGTGTTACTATTGCAAAGACATATGCATGGGCTTCTAATATCAATGTAGTTCCTATTTCAACATTGAAAGCATATGCACTTTCTTATGATAAACATAATTATTATGTACCAGTTATAGATGCTAGAAGAAGGTATGTTTATGCTTCTATATATGATAATAATTATAATGAAGTTATGAATGACTCTTATATTTCTTTGGATGACCTTACTGAAAAAATAAAAGATTTATCCGATGCTTTAATTATAAGTAACGATGATATAAGTGATTTAGATACTAATAGTTGTAATCTTGATATTCAAAGAATATATGATTATTACAAGGATCATGAAGGTATAAATCCACATTTACTTATGCCTAATTATTTAAAAAAGACAGAAGCAGAAGAAAAATTAGGAGGATAAAATGATTAAAGAATATACTGATGAGTATTATAATGATGTGCTTTCATTAGGAAGAGAACTAAATGAAAATTATAAATTTTCTTTAAACGCTGTTTCTAAGTGTTATGTGTATTTTAGTGGTGATGAACTAGTTGGATTTATACTTGCTGATATATTTGATGATAGAGCTGAGATAATAGATATTGTAGTTATGATGTTATATAGAAATAAAAAAATTGGTGATAAGTTACTTAAGTATGTTATTGAAATGTGTAAAAATAAAGGTTGTGAAAATATTACTTTAGAAGTAAGAGTAAATAATAAACCAGCACTGAAGTTATATAAAAATAATGACTTTAAAATTGTAAGTGTTAGAAAGAAATATTATTCAAATGGTACAGTTGATGCTTATTTGATGAGTAGAAAGTTGTGATAAAATGAAAGATGTATATATATTAGGAATTGAATCTTCGTGTGATGAAATGAGTGCTAGTATAGTAAAAAATGGAAATGAGGAAATAAAAACAATTGTACTTTCGCAGATGGATATTCACAAAAAATACGGTGGTGTTGTGCCTGAGATTGCAAGTAGATGTCATATTGAAAGTGCAAGTATGGTATTAGAAGAATTATTTTGTGATATTGATATTAAGTTAAATGATATAACTGCAATAGCAGTTACATATGGTCCTGGATTAATTGGGTCATTACTAGTTGGACTTCAAATTGCAAAGACATTATCTTTTGTTTACAATAAACCTTTAATACCAGTTCATCACATTGCAGGACATATATATGCAAATAGTTTAGTAAAAGAAATGAAGTTTCCTTTAATTGCACTTGTTGTAAGTGGAGGGCATACTGATATAATATATATGAAAGAACATTTTGATTTTAATAAACTTGGAGGTACTTTAGATGATGCAGTAGGAGAATGCTACGACAAAGTTGCTAGAGTTGTTGGCTTAGATTATCCAGGAGGGCCTCTTATCGATATGTATGCACATAAAGGTAAGCATGTTTATAAGTTGCCACTTCCTTTAGATGATGATTCATATAATTTTAGTTTTAGTGGATTAAAGAGTGCAGTTATAAATCTTGTTCACAATAGTGCGCAAAAAGGAGAAAATGTAAATATAGAAAATTTAGCAACAACATTTCAAGATACTGTTGTAGAGATTATTACAAAAAAAACAATGAGGGCATTAAAAGAACATAATGTTAATAATTTAATAGTATGTGGAGGAGTTGCTGCAAATAAAGGCCTTAGAGAAAAATTTCAAACGTTGTGTAATGAAGAAAATATAGATTTTACAGTGCCAAAAATGAATTATTGTACAGACAATGCTGCAATGATTGCATCAGCAGGTTTTTATGCATATCAAAAAGGAATAAGAGCTAATATGTCACTTAATGCAGTTGCGGTAAGTAGTTTATATGAATATGTTCGATTGTTTAAATGTGAAGAGTGATTCTTCTTTTTTTTACAAAAAAATACAAAGATTTGCTGTAATATATAAAATATAAGATTATGGGGAAGATACAATGTATAAAAAAATAATTGATATGTTGATAATTTTTTTTATTTTGTTTAATTTATATTATATGTATGTAATAGATGAAAATGAAAAACAAAAGATAAATCAAAAGAATGAAATAGAATACGACTTAAATTATTATAAAGATTATTATTCAAATGAAGATATTATTGGTAAAATAAAAATAGATGGTACAAGTATAGATACATTTCTTGTTAAGAGTAGTAATAATGAGTATTATCTTAATCATTCTATTAGAAAAGAATATGACATTAAAGGAAGTATTTTTGTAGATTATAGAACTGATCTTAATTCAAGACAAATAAATATTTATGGCCATAATTCTATAAAATATGATTTACCATTTAAAGAGTTAGAAAAATATATGGAAAAATCATTTTATGATGAGCATAAAATTATTAAAATTTGGAATGGAGAGGTTATAAATAATTATGAAATTTTTAGTGTTCAAGTTGTGACTAGAAGTTATGAACATATGAAAATTGATTCTAAAAATTATAAACAACATTTGAAATTGCTTAGTAATTCTATATATAAAACAAATGTTGATGTAACAGAAAATGATGATATATTGATTTTACAAACATGTAATTATAATCCTAAAAATTCATATATATTGGTAATAGCTAAAAAAGTATAGGTATTTTTTCGACAGTTTATTATTAGAGTATGTAGTAGAATTAAATTGATTATTTGCTATATTTAGTAGCTTAGTCAATAACTAATTATTTTATTTAATAAAGGAGAATGTTTATCGTGAAAAAAGTAATATTACTACTTTTATTATTTGCTACTACAGTAACTGCACAAAAAATATATTTATTTAAAGATTATGAAGAATTAAAATTTACAACTAATAATGATAATTATAATTATGGAGATTATTTATTAAATCAAAATGAAGTTTTATTTGTTACTCCAGAAGAAGGTATTTTATCTAATGATATAATTAGTAATACTGATTATAAGATACATTTATTTGAATCTAGTGAAAATAGTTCTCTTGATGATATTGAGATAAATGAGACAACTGGGTCATTTACATATGTGCCTAATGAAAATGTTGTAGGAGAAGTTGTATTTAAGTATTACATTGAGTATGGTGGAAATACTACAAATGTTTCATATATATATTTTTATGTAAAAAATACTATTGCTAAATATTCGATAAATTATTATGAAAAAGGAACAAATAAGTTAATAGTTTCTCCAATTATAAAAAGTGCAAGTGTTAATAAATTGATAACTGTAAATCCAGTAAAAATAGAAAATTATAATATAATTACTGATAAACCGATAACAAAAAGAATATCTAATGAGAAAGATAATAATAATTTTGATTTTTATTATGAAAAAATTCCCTATACGGGAATATAAATAATTAGTTTTCTCTGATTTTGTTTTTCTCATTTAATATAATTTTTTTATTATTTAATAATCTTTCATTATTAGGTGAATATTCTAGTGCATAATTGATGTATTTAAGTGCTGAATCATAATCTTTTTTATAGAATTTAGCTAAAGATAATAAATCGTAAACAGTATTATCCCAACTAAATGTTTCATTTATATAAGTTTTTTGATGTGAAGTAATTTTTAATGCTTCATTGCAATAAAAATCAACATTATTCCAATCTTCTAATTTATAGTATAAAAGTGCAATTTCTAAATAGGGATCTCTTAAATATGGAGTTTCTTCTATTGCTTTTTTAAGCCACATTTTAGCTTCTTCATATCTATTTAGTTTTTGGTAGCATCTAGCAATGAATCGCATTGATGCTGATCTTTCATCTTTCCATAAAGCAGAAGGTAGTGATAAATGTTTTATGAGAGTATCTATTGATTTATCCCACATTTCATGATACATATATTCTCTTCCTAAATAATGCATATTTCTATCGTCTTGACTATCTTCTTGTACTGATAGTTCTAACAATGGAAGATAACTACTTCTAGATTTTGATGTATCTGGATAATGATTCAAAGTTATTTCATCTGTTGTAATTTTATTTTCATTTTTATCTTTTAAATATGTTAATACTTCATGTACAGGATGTGTCCATTTGTAATTTTTTCTAGTATGAATTTTTTCAATATAAAAATTTACTATTGGAACATTATTTTCATCAAGACTCCAATTATAATTGTATGCAATTCTATCAGTATCATTTTGCCATATATTCTCTAGGCTGTTTCTCCAACCAGGTGTAAAAACTTCGTCAAGATCAGTGCAAACACATATATCTGCATCAGTAGGTACTAACTCTAAAGACATATTTCTTGCTACATCAAATCTCCAAGGCTTAATATCTTTAGTAACTACATGAACACCACGTGATTTTAATTTATTTACAGAGTCATCTGTTGAACCTGTATCTAGGACATATATTTCATCTGCTTCATTCATAGAATCAACCCATCTATCAACAAATTTTTCTTCATTTTTGCAAATTGCATATACAATAACTTTATATTTTTTCATTTGTAACACCTCAATTTAATATATGCAAAAAAAATAAAAAAATATAGTAAATATATAAGGATAAAAATTTTATTATATTTTTAATTGTATTATGTCATTATACTAATATGCGATATAGTAAGTTAGAAAAAAAACTATTTATAACTGTTTTTAAGTTATAAATAGTTTTTATATTATGGTCCAGTAGGTCCGGTAGGTCCAGTAGGTCCAGTAGGTCCGGTAGGTCCAGTAGCCCCAGTAGTTCCACTAGCCCCGGTAGGTCCAGTAGGTCCAGTAGCTCCACTAGCCCCGATAGGTCCAGTAGCCCCAGTAGCTCCACTAGCCCCAGTAGGTCCAGTAGCCCCGGTAGGTCCAGTAGGTCCAGTAGCTCCAGAAGTTCCAGTAGCACCGGCAGTTCCAGTAGCCCCGGTAGGTCCAGTAGGTCCAGTAGCTCCAGTAGCTCCAGTAGCTCCGGTAGCGCCAGTAGCCCCGGTAGGTCCAGTAGCTCCAGAAGTTCCAGTAGCACCGGCAGTTCCAGTAGCGCCAGTAGGCCCAGTAGGTCCTTGTGGAATGACTAGATTTAGTGTGAAGTTAGGTGCTGAACCGGTAATAGTTGCACTTGCTTGTGTTCCTGGATTTCCTGTTGAAACAGTTCCAATTGTTATATTTGGACTTGATCCGGTAGGTCCAGTAGCTCCAGAAGTTCCAGTAGCACCGGTAGCGCCAGTAGCACCGGTAGCTCCAGTAGGTCCAGTAGGTCCGGTAGCCCCAGTAGCCCCAGTAGGCCCAGTAGCCCCAGTAGCACCGGTAGCGCCAGTAGCACCGGTAGCGCCAGTAGGTCCGGTAGGTCCAGTAGGTCCGGTAGCCCCAGTAGCTCCACCCGCTGGTCCAGTAGGTCCAGTGGCACCTCTTGGTCCAGTAGGTCCAAAGCAAAACAATGGCTTGACTCTACAATTATCATCATTTAAAAAATTCAT
>CALVQZ010000043.1 GCA_944358275.1 uncultured Bacilli bacterium | reverse complement strand
AAGTCGGTTATAACGAATTCTTCGCACAAGGATTATCAGCATGGTGTGGGGCACAATACATTCCGACAGATAAACCAAAAAAGAAAAAAGATGATACGCTTAATTTTATAGATAACATTGGGTATGTAATAAAAAGCATGGACGATGAAAAGACCGCCATCGTATCAAATAATGGAGAGCAACTTTCTAATGTTATTGACTACTTAATAGATGTTGCAAAAGAAGAAAATATAAAAGTAAAACCACTATGGCTTGATAAAATACCTGAACTAATATTTGTAGATGTTCTTGCCAAAAAATATAATTATGTGCCTGAAGTTGGTGTAATAAATCCAATAGTTGGTGAATTTGATGATCCTGCTAATCAAAGACAAGGATTATTGACACTTAACCTATCAAAAGGCGGGAATACAATCGTATATGGAGCATCTGGTAGTGGTAAAAACACATTTATAAGTAGTGCTATATATTCAGCAATAACTACTCATACTGCAGAAGAAGTAAATTTTTACATATTAGATTTTGGTTCTGAAATATTTAGAACATATAGAAAAGCACCACATGTCGGGGATATACTACTTGTTAATGATATAGAAAAAGTTAATAACTTGATGAAAATGCTAAATGAAAAAATTTCAGAAAGAAAAAGAATTTTAGCAGATTATAATGGTGATTTTAATTATTACAACAAGAAATCAGAAAAGAAAATGCCACTTATTGTAGTTGTAATGAATAACTATGAAGCATTTGCAGAAAACTATCAAGTACATGAAGAAAGAATGTTACAATTAACAAGAGAAGGTTCAATGTATGGAATAGTATTTATTTTATCAGCAATAAGTACTAATACGATAAGGTATAAGTTAAGACAAAACTTTAAACAAGAGTATGTATTACAACTTAACGATGAATCTGATTATAATGCAATATTAGGTAATATAAAAAAGAGATATCCCTCTAAAATATATGGAAGAGGACTTGTTAAATTAGATAATATATATGAATTTCAGACTTCATATCCATATAATCCTGAGGAATTATCAGCGCATATTATGGAAGTATGCAAAAAATTAAGAGAAGAAGCTAAAGAATTTGCAGAACCAGTTGCAATATTACCAGAAGTTGTTACATCAGATTATATAAATTCTAAACTAAGAGGATTAGAATTTGTACCAATAGGTGTTAATAAAAACACACTTGCTATATCTGGATGGAATTTTAAAGATACGAATGCAACTATTATTAGTGCAATGGACTTTGATAGTATGAATTACTTTATAAAGCCATTTATAAATCAATTTTCTGAAATTAAAGATATAACATGTTTAGTATTTGATGCCTATGATATGTTAGGAAATGTTACTAATAACACTAATACATACTACTACAAAAGAGATTTTGATAAATTAATTAGTTCATTAAATGATACTATTTTAAAACAAAAAGAGATTTTTGTAAAAAATAATTATAATAAAGCAATATTTAATAATACTAAACCAGTAGTGTGTATAATATTAGGTGCGCAATCATTACTAATGAAAGTTACACCAGATGTAAAACTTAAATATAATTCACTTATAGAAAATGCTAATTTAACTCAAACAATTAAATTTATTTTCATTGATACTATTGATATATTTAAGAAAATAGAGTATGATAATTGGTATAAGGCAATAATAAAAAATAACCAAGGCATATGGATAGGTAATGGTATCACAGAACAATATACTCTTAAACTATCCAAGATTACAAGAGAATTACAACAAGAGATTGAACCTGGATTTGGATATATAATAAAAAGAGGTATGCCTGTATTAACGAAATTTTTAACTACAGAAGAAGTGGGATATAAGGGTGATAATGATGAATAATAAAGTTTTAGTAGAAATAATTGTACCATTACTAGAGACTAAATATGAAGCATATATACCCATAAATAAAAGGTTATCTACGGTTATTAAACTTATTGAAAAAGCCTTAATAGAAATGACCAATGGTTATTACCCGAATAAAGAAAATTCGGTAATAATAGATGCAGAATCAGGCAATGTATTTGATATTAATATTACTGTTAAAGAATCAAAGCTGTTCAATGGTTCTAAAATAATATTGATATAAGGAAGGTGGTGAAGGTAATGGATGGTTTTCAAGCAAATCCCGAGGGAGTAATGAGTAAAGGTAAAAGAATAACTGAAATATATGAAGGTTATATGGCACAAAAGAAAAATGTAGATAATACAAAGAATAAAGTAACTTCTGCATGGACTGGTGCTGATAGTACAGGATGCGTAACTGCAATTGAAAGTTATAATGCAGATTTTGTACAATTAGGAAACGTAATTGCTCAAATAGGTGATATATTATATCGTCATGGAAATAGATTAGCACAATCTAGAGATGCAATTGCTAATGCAGCAGGTAATTTATAATAATAATACAAGGGAGGAATAATAATGGCATTAGGAACAATGAGTTATAGCGAAGCTAGAACTTGTGCAACAGAATTTGGAAATGCAGCAGCTGAAATGGATAATTTATTTTCACAATTGAAGATGGAAATGAATACATTAGAAGAAGTATTAAAAAGTAAAGGCGCTACAGAACTATATAATACTTATAAAACATTAGAAGCTAAAATAGATAGTTTTCCAAATAAAGTAAGAGATTTCAAGAGATTTATTGAAACTGCTGTTGCTCAATATGAAGCTGATGATGCAGCTCTTAATGGCGAAGTATCATAAAATATTTTGCTTGAAGGATGATAAATTCATCCTTTTTATGGTTTATAGAAAATCCCTAGATAGTCTAGGGGTTCAATAAAGCTTAAGCGTTAAAATCAAAAAAATAACTCCTTATAATATAATATTCGTTGCGAATGCAAGAAGCAAGAATAATATTAGAAGGAGGACATTTATTATGAAAAAAATCAAAATAAATGATATA
>CALVQZ010000042.1 GCA_944358275.1 uncultured Bacilli bacterium | reverse complement strand
ATCTATTTATTTTATTATCACTTTTATCATTAACTTTTACTACAGTTCTTTCTGAAACAATTGGAATTATTTCATCTACACCTAACTCAGTTGCTTTTTGAAGCATAAAATCCATTTTTTGTTCTTTTATAATAGAAGATGCGATTATTACTTTAATATCTTTTTCTTTATAAATATCTTTTTCATCTATTATTTTATAAACTAAATCTTTTTTAGATATACTTTCTATTAAACAAGTATAAAGTTTTTTATCAAATACTATTTGAAAACATTCATTTTCTTTCATTCTCATTACATTTATAATATGTCTTTTATCACTTTCATCTAATTTTAATTCTTTATTATCTACAATATATCTTTGCATACTACCACCACTAACATTGTAGCATGTCAAATAAAATAAACACAATAATAAATTAAAAAAGAGCTATTGTAGGTTTGTCAAACATAAGTGACACAGTCACGACAAACCTACACAAAAGAGTATTTAGGGGATTTATCTTGTATTTAGGGGATTTATCTTTCTTGTATTGCATATGTTTTTGTGTTAAAATTGTGTTGGTGATATTATGAATGAGGAATTTATTGATGTAAGTGAAAAAAGAAGTGTATCGTTAATACAAAGATATGCGACTGATTTAACTAAAGCTACTTATTATACTGACCCTTCTATAGCAAGAGATGAGGAATTAAAAAAGATGATTCTTATTCTTTTTACTCCAGAAAAATCACCTATTTTAGTTGGTAAGCCTGGTATTGGTAAAACTGCTATTGTAGAAGGTCTTGCATGGAGAATACAAAATGGTATGGTACCTGATGCTTTAAAGGGATATACTATATTAAAGATAGATACTGCTGCTTTAGTTGGTAATATTAGTGATAATAGTGGTACTTCTGATATGAAGCTACAAATTTTAGTAAAAGAATTAGAACAAATGGATAAAGTAATATTATTTATAGATGAAACTCATACACTTATTGGTAATAAAACTGAAGGTGGTCTTGACTTTGCTAATATTTTAAAACCTGCTTTAGCTCGTGGTAATATTAAGATGATAGGTGCGACTACTAGTGATGAATATGATTATTTTATAGTTAAAGATAAAGCTTTCTTAAGAAGACTTCAAAAGATTGAAGTATGTGAACCAGATCAAGATGCGACTGTTAAAATACTTGTTGGTACTATTCCAAAACTTGAAAAACAAACAGGAGTGTTAATGCCATACAATAATTACTATAGAGAGTTAATTATGAGATATATAGTTGAAATGACTGTTGAATATAATAGAGTTTTTGAATCTGCATCAAGATACCCCGATGTATGTTTAGGTATAGTAACAAAAGCTTTCTCATTTGCTATATTTGATAATAAAAAAGTAATTGGTATTAAACATTTTTGGGAAGCAGTATGCTCTACAGATACTGTTTATCCAGATGTATTAAAAAAATATAAACCTATATTTAAAGAAAGATTTAAGGATTTAATAGAAAAAGAAAACGCTATTTTAAATGAATAAAAAGAATTATGCTTGAGTGCGTAATTCTTTTTTTCTTCTTATAATTTTATATATTTCCATAATTACTAATATTAGTGATGAATATAAGAATAATATTAACAAATGAGGAAGTGGTACAGATTTTATTTTGAAAAATGAACTTAATATAGGTATTTCACACACTAGAAATTGAAGTATCATTGCAGATATTACTGTATATACTACAAACATATTTGATTTAAAATTATGTTTAAATATTGTATTTTTTTCACTACAACAATTAAATACTTGGAAATTTTGTAAAAATACCATAAGTGTCATAACATATCCTCTTGCAAGTTGTATATCTACATTTGCTTTTTTTGTTAAGTATATCCATAAGAAAATTACCATTATTCCCATAGATACCCCTGATATAAATATTTCTCTAAATAATGTTTTATCAAATAATGCTTCTTTTGGCGATCTTGGGGATTCTTCCATTATACCTTCTTCTTTTTTCTCAAAAGATAGTGCAAAATCTTGAAGACCATCGGTTACTATATTTAACCATAATATTTGTATAGCAATAAGTGGCATTGGTAAATCGAGTAAGATTGAGATTAAGAAAAATGAAATTTCTGCAAAGCCTGAAGATAAAAGCATATATATAACTTTTCTTATATTTGAGTATGCTACTCTTCCTTCTTCTATACCATTTACTATAGATGCAAAATTATCATCGACTATTATCATAGATGCTGTTTCTTTTGCAACATCAGTTCCACTACCCATAGATATTCCTATATTAGCAGCTTTTATCGCCGGAGCATCATTTACTCCATCTCCTGTTACTGCAATAAATTCACCACTTCTTTTATACGATTCAACTATTTTTAATTTATCACTAGGTGTTACTCTTGCAAACACTTTTTTCTTTTTAATTATTTCATCAAATTCACTTTCGGAAAGTGTTAAATGCTTATCAAATTCTTCTTTTGTAATAACTTCATCATAATTTGTTACAAGTGATAACTCTTTAGCTATATTGTATGCTGTTTTAGGATGATCTCCTGTTATCATTATTACTTTAATACCTGCTTTTTTACACTTATTTATTGCTTCTTTTGCTTCTTGTCTAATTGGATCTACAAACCCAACTAAACCCTTAAATGATAAATCTTTAATATCATCTATAGTATATTTTTCTTTTTCTTTTATAATACCATCTGCAATTGCAATAACTCTATATCCATCTTCTGCTAATTTTTCATTTTGACTTTGTAACTTTAATGTATCAATTTTTACATCTTCATCTTTAATAGTCATATATTTTGAAAATGACATAACTTTTTCTATTGAACCTTTTACAGTACAATGTATTTTATTATCTTCTTTATAAAATACAGCAGAAAACTTATTTTCAGATTCATAAGGTATAATATCTATAATTTCTACCATATCATCTACTTTTGCTTTTTTTGCAAGAAACTTAAATGCAATATCGATAGAATCTCCAAACACATCATCTTTTATATTTGCTTCATTATTTATATCGCCAAGTAATGCGATTTTTTTAACTTCTTTTTCATTATTATTATACTTTATATCTCCTTCACTAGAGTATCCAGTACCTTCTATTTCTGATGTATCTCCACTAGGAAGCATTATTATCTTAGCAGTTTGCTCATTTACTGTAAGAGTACCTGTTTTATCACTTGCTATTACAGTACAACTTCCTAATGATTCAACACTATTTAATTTTTTTACAATAACATTTCTTTTTTGCATCCTACTAGAAGATACAGTAAGAGCCATAGTAAGTGCAAGTGGTAATCCTTCAGGCATTGCTGATACAGATAATGCTATTACTGATGAGAAAATACTTGCTCCATCATACCCTTTATACTTTAATATTACTGCTATAATTACTGCTATAACTATTGTCATTAAACATATTTGTTTTGAGAATTTTTCTATTCTTAAAGTAAGAGGTGATTTTGTATCTTTTGTATTATTAACATCACTTGCTATTTTTCCTATTTGAGTATTTACTCCTGTTTCTACGACTACACCTAGTGCTCTTCCTCTTAATACAGAAGTTGCTGCATAAAGCATATTTTTTCTTTCGCTTAATATAGTATTCATAGAAAGTGTATCACTATGTTTTTCAACACCAATACTTTCTCCTGTTAAAGTAGATTCATCTACTAATAGATTAGCAGATTCAATAATTCTTATATCTGCACTTATCTTATCTCCAGAATCTATATTTACAATATCTCCTACTACTAAATTTCCAGAATCAATTACAATTTCTTTTCCATCTCTTATTACATTAGCGTCTAAATTAACTAAACTAGATAAAGCTTCTATTGTTTTTTCTGCTTTATATTCTTGATAAGTTCCTAATACTAAATCGATAAGTACAATAAAACTTATTACAACAGCATCAGTATATTCTTTTAGAAAAAAAGATACAACAACAGTAAATATAAGTAATAATAATATTGGATTTAATAACTCGTTTAATAATATATCAAATATAGAATTGCTTTTCTTCTTAGGAAGAACATTTCTACCATTAGTTGCTAATCTTTTTGATGCTTCATCATAACTTAATCCTTCTTTTCCTGTATTTAATTCTTTATAAATATCAAATATATTTTTATTATGCCACATATCTTACCTTCTTTCATTATATATTATACCAAAATAATGTAGTTTAAACAATTAAAAACGACTTAAATATAAGAGTCTTTAATATTTATTCTTTTGGTATTGTTTATTTTTTTACTAACTTTTTTCTTCATCATTTTTTATAATAATTTATATTTTGATTGGTAATATTAAAATAAATATGTCAACATATAATTATAAGAGGAGGTTTTATAATGAAAATAATTATAAATAATAAAGCATTTGTACAAAGAAAAGATGTAATATACTTAAATCAAAGTGATTTAAATGTACCCAAATCCATATTTATAAAGGCATTTGAAAATAATATAGATAATATATTTGATGATAGTATTAGATATGAATTTATTGAGTTTAATGATCCAAAAGAAATTGAGTTTTTTAAATCTTTAGATTGGTTAATAGATTATAATGAAATTAAAGATTTAGATGAAGAGGATATTATCACTTTAGGAGAAAATGCTATATTAGAAAGAAATGCTATAATTCAAAAATATAATTCTATGTCAGATGAAAAGAAAAAGAAGAATAAGCAGTTATTAGTTAAAACTGATTTATTAGTGTATAAAATTTATTCATTGAGAAATGCTTTAGGGACTAAACAAGGATATATTAAAATAAATTTACCTGAAAACTTAGATGAAAAAAATTTAGAAAAAAGAATTAGTAAAAAGAAAAAAATAGGTTTCAATTAACAATCTTATTGTTTTTTGTCTAATTCTATATTACCATTTACAAATATCTAGTTTTTCCTTTATTATCTGCATAACTATCGGGCTCCTTTCAAGCATACAAAAAAGGTTAACCTAAATTAACCTTTCATATATTTAAAGTTCGAATAGTTCGAACAGATTCGTCAATGGTGCGATAGTTAAGATAGTCCGAAACCATCACAACAAATAAATAAACAATTTAATTCTATAACCATTATACCATGCCTTTTACTAATTTTATAAATTATTTTTATAAAAATGAAAAAGACCTAGAGCTTCTAAAGTTTTCTAGGCACTTTTCAATATTATTATATGTTATAAATTAATATTTATGCAATATAAAAGTCTTTATCAAATCCCATTACTTTTAATACTTCATCAATAGTAATTGAAGTTAAATTATCTTTTAATATATCTAATTCTTTTGTAATTAAACTACTCATTTCTATTGCTTGATCATTTTCTAATAATAGTTCTAACGATTTAATTATTATATACATGTTTGTGTGTAATGCTTTATCTGGTGATTTTTTATTTTTATCTAGTCTAATATAGAAAGTACTTCTATAAGTATATAATCTATCATCATGAGCTGATATATTACGAACTGAAGTAAGATTTCCAAGTATATTTTTTAGTATTCTATCATTTATATGAAATTGTTTACTTATTTCTTGTCTATCTTGTTGTTTCATTAAACCATAAAACTTACTAATAGTTCCAAGTGATAATATTTTAGTAACAACCCAAGGTGGGACGAATCCATATTTACTCATATGATGAGTTATTGCATCGTGTTTGCCATTTCCTTTATCAATTTCATTTTTAATTTCTTCAATTAGTTTTTCGATGTGTTCTAAGTTAGAATCATCATCCTTTAAATCAAAATTATTGATATCTAAATAATCTTCTAATCCATACTTTTCAGCAAATAAATTAGCAATTTTAGTTTTTATTACTGCTTCTATTTCAAGAATATATTTAAGCATTATTATTTTTAAATTCTTATCAAACTTATACATTGC
>CALVQZ010000041.1 GCA_944358275.1 uncultured Bacilli bacterium | reverse complement strand
TAAGATGCTATGTTATTAGTTTTCATAGCAACAATGTCTCTATGTGGGAAAATTTTATCTAAATGAAGTTCCAAAGTATCTTCAACTGTAATAAGTTTTTCATTTTCTTTTGTATGAGATGCTAAATACTTAAGAAATTCTGTTTTACCACTACCTGTTTCGCCACTAATAATGATATTGCAATGACCTTCTACGCATTTTAATAAAAAGTCATGTATAGTTTCTGTAATATATTTTTCTTCTAATATTTTTTCTTTTTTTAATCTTATTTTTGCCGGTGTCTTTCTCATCAACATAGCAATTCCATTTTTTGCAATTGAATCATGAACAAAATTAAGACGTAATTCTGCACTTTCTGCATCTAGAAATGGACTTGCCATATTAAATGTTTTACCCATCATATTTGCACATTGAAAGGCTAGTTTTTCAACAATTGCATTATTGACATCTTGTACTTCTGGCTTATATATACCTCTAGACAATGATTTTAACCATAATTGACCGCCATTGCTATATGAAACGTCTGTTATATCATCTTCTTCTAAATACTTCTTTAAAGGGCCAAAATCAACACTATTAAACATTGTATCCATAAATTTACCCCTTTCATACTTTTATTTACATTATTGTTCTATTGATGGATCTTCTACTGATGGTATTTCATCTTCTGGTATTAAGCCAACATTTAATTCAATGAAATTTTTAAGTGCTGTACTAGTTAATCTTAATGCACCAGGTTCTGCACTATATGATTCTGTTGTAGGAACTGGTATCAATTCAGCAGAAACACTCTTTACATTAGATAAATATGTAACTTGTCTTAATAATACGTGCATATCCTCAGGAACAGCAAATATTATTATTGCTGGTGTTCTTTCTTCTTCACTATTTTCAAATACATGTCTTCCACTCTTATCTTTAACAGCAAGAACTTTTACATTCTCGATTAGTTTTCCAACCATAGGTTTACCATCAGCATCTAATGCTTTTAAATAAATATCTATATAATTGTCTGGAAATATAGAGTTACCATAAGTAGTACTTGTATTAACAGATAAGTTAAATGCTGTATACCCATCTGGAATGTTTACAAACGCTGAATCAGGAAGTTCAGATGAAGTTATTACAGTAGATGTGTAAAATAAACTTCCTTTTGGAATTAAAGTATTGTAATTTGACCATTTCCCAACAATGTTTTGAATATTTTTAATCGTGTCAGAATTTACCATTCTTGGTAAAACCTCAATATATTCTATCATATCCTCTGTTATTTTTGTCCTTGGTTGAATTGTTTCTTTTGCACATGGAACTTTCACAGGTGTTATTTCTTGATTTATTCTCCAATTATAACCAAAGTATAAGATTGCAAGAATTAAAGCAACACCTATTATAGTTACTGTATTTTTGTTTTGTAAAAACCTTTTTAGTTTAAAAATTAAATTACCCATTTTTATCTCTCCTTTACTCTATTACTATTATTAGAATACCATAAAATTTGTGATAGTAAATAAATTTCTTTTAATTTAAATTACAGATTTTAAAAAATAAAATAAAAAGACAACAATTGTTGCCTTAAAATCTTCCTCCACCGGAGCCACCTCCACCGGAAAAACCACCGCCAGAGAATCCTCCACCTGAAAATCCGCCACCACCGCCACTTCCAGATGAAGCATTCGACTCAGCTATTTTTGATTGCGCACTACTTATTGCAGCATTTACGGTCGTAGTTACATTTGTGTTTATTATATGATTAAGCACCATATAATCATGCATACTTAGACCATTATAATATTCCTCTACATTAGGCATTTTTATTTCCATTTGCTTTCTTAATTCGTCTGCTATACCAAATATATGAGCATATACTAAATATTTTTCCCATAGTTTAATATCAGGCAATTCTTTTTCTTCAAAATTACCAAAATCTTTGATAAAGTTTTTTAATGCCATCCATTTTCTATATAATTCATTTCCTTCTTTTGTTCTTTTTTTAGATATACACAAATATATGATTAGTATAATTGATAATATTGCTAAAATTATAACTAGTGGATTATACTCTATGTACATGAATACTAATATGAAAGGAATACATGCATATAATATTGCAATAGTTTTTTTAGAAAGCGTATCTTCAAAGAAGTTTTCTTTTACTGCATTTTTCTTTACAATATTTACCCATTTATTATACTCATTTATAAACTCTCTTGACGCACTTTCACTATTTCCCACATTTTTTATATCTTGAAGAGAAATTCTATCATTTATTCCAAACATCGATATAAGTGATGAGCGTAACATTTCTTCTTCAGGAGTTAATTTTTCTTTCAAAGCTTTGTCATTTAAAATAAACACATATTCATCTACTAATTTTTTTCTTATAATTCCTTTTTCTCTTTGTGTTTTCTCTACTAAGAAACCTTTTTTATAAATTATATTCAATATAGATGCGGAATAAGCAGTTGAAGTTACATTTTTACTAATTAGATATTCAACGTATTCAGGGGAATGCTTTGATGGAAAGTCTCTAAAATACTTCCCTGTAAAAGTACTTTTATATTCTTTGTCGTGTTTTTTATAGTAATTTATGAATATAAATATTGCTGGAATTAGCCATATTATAGATAGTATTGTAGAAGTTTTTATTTTTCTTTTTCTAACTTCTTCTTGTTTTTTTAGCATTTCTTCATACTCTTTTTGTGCTTCTTCTCTTTCTCTATTAGCTTCATCTGCAAGAAGAGTTTCTTCTTCAATTATAGAGTCTAGTTTATCTATATTTGTTACTTTTTCTGTATTTATCATATCTTTATCGAAAGTAACTCTTATATCAACAGCAGTAGAAGCATCATACTCATCTATTGTAAATGTTACATACTTTTTATTTTCATCTAGGTAAATATTCCCCCATAGTGGTCCATGTGCCCATGCTCTTAGGTCTTGTGCTTCTTTTGGTAAATTTACTTTTATATTTACTACATCTAGATTTTCTTCAAATGATGAATCTATCATATTTAGCCTAAGTTCATTTATATCATTATGTTTTACAACTACATTTTTTAGTATGTATTCTATGTAAAATGCTTTTCTTCTATTACTTGGATTATATAACATAAATACATCATCATTACCTTCTTTACTTTGTGTGTATTTTAAACTATCCCCTTTACTTGCAGAAGAAACTTTTTCAAAGCAACTACCTACATCTTCTATAGGATTATTTTTATTTGATTCACATATTTTGATTACTTCTAATGAATCTGCACTATAAATTTTATTTTCATCAAAGTATTTATAGCTTAGAGTAAGTCTAAATCCACTATACTCACCATCTATTGCAATACTTTCTCTTACTCTTAAATCTCCATTTTCTAATATATCAATCTCTTGATACATACTGCTAGCATCTACTAAAAATGGAAAAAGTAATAATACTAGTAATAATATTTTTTTCATAAGTCCTCCATTTAAGAAAAAAACTTACATTACGTAAGTTCTTAGAATGATACTTTTGGTGCTTCTTTTTCTGATTCAGCTATTTCAAAGTATTTCATTTCTTTAAAACCAAACATTGACGCAACTATATTTGAAGGAAACATTTGTACTTTATCCATATAAGATAGTACAGTATCATTATAGAATTGTCTTGCATATGAGATTTTTTCTTCACAATCCTTTAAGTCAGTTTGTAAACTTAAGAAATTTTCATTTGCTTTTAATTCTGGATATGATTCAGTTAAAACCATTAATCTACTCAATGCTTTATTTAAATCTCCACTTGCAGCCATTTCTTCTTCTGGCGTAGTTGCTGATTGGAACCTATTTCTAGCTTCTATTACTTCTTTTAGTGTTTCTTTTTCGTGTTTAGCATATCCTTTTACTGTTTCAACTAAATTTGGAATTAAATCAAATCTTCTTTTTAATTGAACATC
>CALVQZ010000040.1 GCA_944358275.1 uncultured Bacilli bacterium | reverse complement strand
ATAACAAATAGTATACTTCTTTATACAAGAAAACAACTTTTAAATTAGTTAATCAACATGTATATTCATGGGGAAAGGGGCTTTATTGTCTTTTTTATTATATTTGTTGAAAAACTTGTTTTTTATTCAAGTATTTAGAATGCAATAGCATAAAGAAAAAAGAATAGAAATAAATTATGTTAACTTGCATAATTAACCGTTTTATTTCTTTTCTTCTTATATACAATATTATTAAAATTTAATTTTTTCATTAACATAGCTTGCTATATCTTCAATCTTAATTATATCTTGCTTCATAGTATCTCTATCTCTTATTGTAACAGTACCATTTTTTAAAGTATCATCATCTATTGTAATACAAAAAGGAGTACCAATCGCATCGCTTCTTCTATATCTTTTTCCAATACTAGATGAATCATCATAAGTAGTCATAAATTCTTTTGATAGCATATTATAAATTTCAATTGCTTTATCGCTATGAACTTTTTTCATAAGAGGAAGTACAGATACTTTGTATGGTGCTAAGAAAGGATGAATTTTAAGTACATCTCTTATAGAACCATCTTCTAATTCTTCTTTTTCGAATGCTTCAAAAAGAAATGCAAGTAAACTTCTATCTAATCCATATGTAGACTCTATTATATATGGAATATATTTTTCATTAGTTACAGGATCTAAATATTCTTGTTTAATTTTACTATATTCAGTATGTCTAGTTAAATCATAATCAGTTCTATTATGCGTACCATTTATCTCTCCCCAACCAAAAGGGAATTTATATTCTATATCGCATGCACTTTTAGCATAATGTGCTAACTTTTCATGATCGTGAAATCTTAAATGTTCTTCTTTTATACCTAAATCCATATAAAAATTTCTACCATATTCTTTAAAGTATTCGTATAATTCTTCATCCATTCCCTTTTTACAAAAAGTTTGAAATTCCATTTGCTCAAATTCAATAGTTCTAAAAGTAAAGTTACCAGGAGTTATTTCATTTCTAAATGCTTTACCTATTTGACCTATACTAAAAGGAAGTTTACATCTCATACTTCTTAAAACATTTAAATAGTTGACATACTCACCTTGAGCATTTTCTGGTCTTAAGTAAACTATACTTTTTGAATCAGTAGTAACACCTCTATACGTTTCAAACATAAGATTAAATTGTCTAATATCCGTATAATCACTAGAACCACACTTTGGACATGGAACTTTATTTTCTTTTATAAATGAAATCATCTCATCTTGTGTCATACCATCAGCATGTGCATTTGAATCAAAAGATTCAATTAAATTATCTGCACGATGTCTCATTTTACAATGTTTGCAATCGATTAAAGGATCAGAAAAACTTGCAACATGCCCACTTGCTTCCCATACTCTAGGATGCATTAAAATAGCTGCGTCCACCTCATATGAATTATTTCTTTCTTGAATAAATCTTTTTCTCCAAGCATCTTTAATATTATTCTTAAGTCTAGCACCTAGTGGACCATAATCCCATGTATTTGCAAGTCCTCCATATATTTCACTTCCTTGATAAATAAAACCATATTGCTTACAATACTTTACTAATTCTTCCATAGTTATTTTTTCCATTATAATTCCTCCATCAAATCTAATTTTTTATAAACTAATTTTCTCACTTATAAAGTATAACATAAAAATAATAAAAATAATATCATAACTACAAATTTACTTGCAATTACAATATTATATTGCTTATTATAAAGTTTTAGTATTTAGATTATCTTCTAAATTATTATTAAACACTTTATATACAATGATAAAATCAATACCATTTACAGTATCATTTTCATATTTAATATCTAAATTAAGTTTTTTTAAATTTCAAAATGCAATCAAAAACATCAAGATTAACTTTAGTAGCAAAATCAACAATTGAAATAGAAATATACTTCCCAAAACTTATAAATATTAGTTTAAAATGCATTTAATTCATTATCACAAATATCTATAAAAAGAGCATAAGAAAATTGTAACACACTTGAAGAAGAAACCCATCTATTCTTAGAAATTTCATCAACATTCATAAAACAATTAAACTTTTCAATTAAATATTTTACATCATTATTTACTTAGTTAAAAATTATCCTCCCCCCAACTTTATACCATACCACATATATACTTCATATAATTGTAAAACTGAAATATCAAACTTTTTATATTATTTTTTAAAAGATAAAGAATTTCTTCTTTTATTTGATGTTATTTTAACGATATACTTTCAAGATTATTGTCTAATTTTTTATAATTCTTACTTATATCTTCATCATTATATAAATATTGCGTTATCATATAATATATAACTTACTACTCTCTATATTAATTTAATATTAAAGTTAATCATGTTGTTCAAACACAAAATCCTTACTTGATCATAGTTATCATCTTTACTTTTAATAAATGCAACTAATTCAGATGCCTCATAAAATTCTTTAATTAAACTAGATATAAATGATAATGCTGCAATTATTGCTGAATCTTTTGTTTTTTTAACTTCTGCTCTATTATTTATATTCATATTCATATTCTCACACTCTTAATATTTTATATACTTTACAATATATAAAAAGAACACGCATAGAATTTAGTAATAATAAACTTTATAAATTCAATATGTATTCATTTTGTATACAAAGAAAATCAATAACTTTCTTTTCCATACTTTATTTCAACAATAAGTGCATATAATTCATATACAAATATTAGTAAACATGGTACTAAAACTATAAATAAAAATCCTATTTGTGATTGTACAATTGACAAGAAA
>CALVQZ010000039.1 GCA_944358275.1 uncultured Bacilli bacterium | reverse complement strand
TTTACTAAATAATCATATGTACGGTAATAGATGATTCTTGATAAATCCATGTTTTCACAATTAGATGAAGTATTTAACAAAAGATCTATTATTTCTTCTTTTGTATATCCTATATTTTCAAATTCTTTAATTGTTGAATTAACATTATATGAACTCTTGAATACACTTACAAATTCATTATATCCTCTTGGTAAATTATATTTTAAATGGTAATGTACCACTAACTACTAGTAAAGAAGTATATGATTTATATGCAAAAGAAAGTAAAGGTAGAGCATCTATATTAACTTTATATCAACTTATAAATTCTACTAATACTGTATATGATTTGTTAAGCAAAAAAATTGTATTAGGAGCACATGTCAAAGACATTAACGAGTCTTTAAGAATACTACATGATATTGCAGGAAGAGTTAAATATAGTGATAAAGTTATAAATGAAATAAGAGATATTATTGAATTACAAAATAAAAAATTTATGACTATAGAAGCTCAATATAATATGCTTTCAGATATACATGTAGAAAATAATTTGCCAAAGGGTTATGATGAATTTATAAGTGTATTCAAGAGTTCATATAATCTTAATTCAACAATTAAAGAATTTGAAAATAGAGGATATACAAAAGAAGAAATAATAGATCTTTTGTTAAATACTTCATCTAATTGTGAAAACATGGATTTATCAAGAATCATCTATTACCGTACATATGATTATTTAGTAAATAAGGGAATAGATGAAAAGACTGCCTCTAAAATGATATATGATAAAGCTAGTGAAATTTTAGATATAAGAGGTACAAGAGTAGTCGCTTATACTAAGTCAGGTAAAGAAATAAGAATGGTTAATAACTATAGAAGTGATAATCCTAGTGTTGTAATAAAAGATATTATACATATGATAAATGAAGCAGAAAAATTATATCCAAATAGTAATCTTAAAACAATTACTATATATGATACATTTAGTCCTAAAAATATTTATTCGGAAAAAGTGCAATATGAAAATTATGTAGATAAAAATAATGGTAAAAGATTTATATCATCTGCATCTGCAACACAAAGAAATATCGATATATGGAATGATTTTAATGATTTATATACTATTATTCACGAATATGCTCATACGATAGATTGGGCGATAGCGAAAAAAGAAGGATTAAATACAAAATTTTCTGAAAGCGAAGAATGGATAAATGCAATAAAGCAAGATGAATTTGTAACAAAAAATAGAGCATCTAAATATGCTAGTGCTAATAACGCAGAAGATTTTGCAGAATTTATTAAAGAATTTTACAAAAAACCATTAGAAGTAGCAATAAAATATCCAAATAGATATAAAGTAGCAGCAAAATATTTGAATATGAAAATAAGTAAATCAGATATTTTAAACTATGCAGAAAATACAATACTTTATAATGCACTTGAAAATATGAAAGCAATAATGACTGAAGAAGGTACAGCGCTAGAACTTGTTAAACAATATTTACTAGAAGATGTAGGAGAAAATTCTATTACAAATATATTATTTGATGTATTAGATGGTGAATATGAATATAGGGAAGAGATTTTATTAGATTGGTACGCTAATGATTTATTACCAGATATTATTGATTCTGAAAATATTAGTGTTAATAGTTTCTTAGAAATACTAAAAGATTATATCGATGGAAAAGATGTTTCAATTAAATTTACTGATTCTAGAAATTTAGAAATATTAAAACTTCTTCCAATAGAAGAAATACAAGAGTGGTATAATAAAATTTATACTATAAGTAATGAACACATTGATGTTATAAATAAAGCATTAGAATCTAAAGATATAACAGGTTTAACTGATGAACAATTATTGGTTTTAGTAGATAATATAAAACAGGATAAAATTGACTTACAAAATTATGATTTAAATGATTCTTCAATAAGACTATTAGGTAAATCTAAATCTATTAGTGATAAAGTTATATCGATTAAATCTACTACATCAGACAATACTTTAGATGATATTATCGATGTAAGTGAAAGTATGGAATCTATTGGCTTTAGAATTCCAACTTCAAGTGATTTAAATAATAATTCATCAATCAAAACAAATGAAAAATTAGATGATATTATCGATGTAAGCGAAAGTATAAAAAATATTGGCTTTAGAATTCCAACTTCAAGTGATTTAAATAATAATTCATCAATCAAAACAAATGAAGAGTTAGGTGAAATTATCGATGCAAGTGAGAAAAAAACATCTGCAGGTTTTAAATTTCCAAAGTTATTTAATAATAGTAGCAATCCATTTATTAGCAAGTTTGATAGCGTATTACAGACTGGAGATATAACTACTTTATCAGATAATGACTTGAAAAAATTGATTCAAAGCATAAAGAATAGAAAAATAAATGTTAAAGATTATCCTTTAAATACAGAGTCTTTAGAGATATTGTTAAAACATTTACCAGTATCAAAGGTATTTCCTCTAAGTGTAAATAAAGCAGTAAATTCATTTATACAATATTTTGGAATAGAAACAATAATAGAATTTGATAAATTAAATAATGGATTTTTATTTTCCGATGGTGCTGATAGATTATATGCTTTGTATGAACTTTTAAATAGATATATGCCTAAAAATATAGGAGAGGATAAATTACAAGCGTTAGAAGATTTGATAACTAATATAATTGTTAATCATAAAGAGCCAAGAAAAGAAAAAGATAAGCCATATCAATTTAGTTATAGAAGATTAGAAGGGACTGAATATGCTAAAAAACATAGTGAATTATTTCTAGATGAAAATGCACCACCAAAATTAAAGAACAAATATTATAGTGGACGTATAAATTCAGGAAATGGGCATAGAAAAGAATGGTCTAAATTTTTAGAAGGAAAAATAGTAGATGGTAAAATTCATGAACCAACTATTTCTTACGATGAATGCCACATAATGGAAAATATTGATAGAGTTCGTGAAATAAATAGAAACAAATTTGAAAAAGAACTTACTGATTTAGCAAATAGAGTAGGTCTTAGTGTTGATGAAGTACAGAGAATTTTAGATAGAAAATTACAAATATTAGTAAATGAAAGTTTATTTGGAATAAGAAGAACATCAAATTCATTACTTAAAATATTAGATGATGGTAAGTTCAAAAATCAGCTTGAAGTAGATAGAACAACGGCAGGAATATATAGTCCAGAATTAAGAGTCGATGTTGAAAATGAAATGTTTGATATTCCAAGAAATTTAAGATATGAAGATAGACCAATTTATGGAATGCTTTTACCACAAGATTTAAGTTCATATTATGTAAAAAAAGGACCTGGTTCATTTTATTCGGGTAGTAGTGGTGTAATATGGATATTTGATAAATCTAAAATATTTGATGATTGTACTTTAGTTTTAGGTGATTCAATTTGCGATAAAACTGTATGTACAGCAACTAGTGTAAGAAATCCAAAATTTGGTGGAATATCTAGTAAAATATTATCAACTATAAAAACAAGAGAAGATTTAGAAAAATTCAATTTTAGTGATATATATACAAGAAAATTAGGAGAAGATCATCATGGTTATTATGAATTTCAATTGCATAAAGAAGAATCACATTTACTAAATGTAGTAAAAGAAATACTATTCTTAAAACAACCTAATGATGAAATAATTCAAAGGTTAAAGGAAAGAAACATTCCTTGGAGAGTTATATAATTATGTGATATAATTAAAGAGGGTGAGAACATGGATAAATTTACTATTGATAAAAGAACAAGAATAATAGCAAGAAGGGATGATGGAGCATTACTTGCTACTAATCATCCTTCTGCTACCTTTAATGATATATATGAAGAAGCTGTAATAATAGATAATAATGAAATATTGAGTCCAATATTACCAATAGGATCTTTAACAAAAGTAGATGATTGGGAAATAGTAGATTATTATTTTCTTAGTACGAACATAATAGAAGATTCTTTGATTGGATTTGCAGTTGGAGATGCTTTTGGAGTGCCCGTTGAAACACTGGATAGAGATAATGTTAGAAAATTAAATTTAAAAGATATGACAACAGGAGTTCATAATGTTCTTAAAGGGACATGGAGTGATGATACTTCGATGGTAGTTGCAACTATGGAATCAATATCTAATAATAATGGTAATATCGATTATGATGATATAATGAATAACTTTATTAAGATGAAGAATAATGGTGAATACACATCTACTGGAGTTATGTTCGATATAGGTAGTACGACTACAAAAGCGTTAAATAATTATATTATTGACAAAGATATATCAAAATGTGGATGCAAAGAGTTTTTAGCTAATGGAAATGGTTCACTAATGAGAATATTGCCTTTTTCTCTTTATTGCATTATGAATAATTTAGATGATGAAACTACAAAGGAAATAATTAATACAGCATCATCATTAACTCATGCACACGATATTAGTAAAATGGGTTGCTATATATATACTGAGTATTTAAGAAATATAATAAGTACAAAAAATCCTTTTATAGCATTTGAAAGTATTTTAGAAAAAGATTATAGTTGTTATAGTAAAGAAGCTAAAGAAGCATATAGTAGGTTGTTAGATGAAACATTTGTTGAAATAGAAGAAAAGGACATAAGTTCAACAGGTTATATAGTTGATACACTTGAATCTATGTTTTATAGTATAATAAATTCAGATGATTTTGAATCTTCAATATTAACTGCAGTTAACTTAGGGAATGATACAGATACTATAGCTGCTTTAACTGGAAGTATAACAGCAATAATATATAAAGGCGTTATACCACAAAGATGGCAAGATGATTTAGTAAAAAAAGACTACTTGACTTTAGTTTCTAATAAATTTAATGAAGTTTTAAAACAAGAAGATAAGGTTAAAAAATATTGATAAATGTATTAAAAAAGATTTATAATTATAAAAACGAAAGGAGATATTATGAACGACAATATAATAGATGAAAAATTAAAAGTGGAAACATATTATTTTGATGATGATGGTAACACTGTTGAACCTGAAAAAGCAACAAGAGGTGTAATTAGAGAAGTAGATGAAGATGGAAACTTAGTTAGAGAAACATGGGGAAGATTTGAAGAAATACCAAGAGTTTCAGATGAAGATTTTGATGAATATATCGCTTCACTTGAAAAAAATAGATAGAAAGATATTTTTTGATAGATAAAATTAAGTGATAAAATAAAAGTAGAGGCTAATCAAAGGGTAGAGGCTACTTTTATTTGATTACTCCAAAATATCTATTTTTTTTTATTCAAAAAATATTACATTCTTCCTTTTAAATATTTAAAAAATAAACGAAATATAGTATACTACTATTGTAACGAGGTGAAGTTGTGATAGAGTTATTTAAACCAGATATGTATTTTAAAGATATATATGATATAGATTATAAAAAGTTAAAATCGTGTGGAATTAAGTGTATATTATTTGATTTAGATAA
>CALVQZ010000038.1 GCA_944358275.1 uncultured Bacilli bacterium | reverse complement strand
TATGGCAAATTACTCTAGTCATATTATTATGGCAGATAAATTATATACAAGATTAAAAAGCAAAAATATAGTTGATAAAGATTTATTGAAATTGTTTTCTTTAGGACAAGATTTTACTTTTTTAAATAGAAGTTGTTTTAAAGAAACTCATACTTCAGGCTCACAAGATTTTTTTATTAGTACTATAAATTATATAAAAGAAAATAACTTACAAAATGATAAACTAATTATGTCATATCTATATGGTCATATAGCACATTATGCATTTGATATAACTATTCATCCTTTTATAGGTGAAGTTTTAAATGAGATTAGACCAAAATCATTTATTAAACCACATACATATATAGAATGTGAATTAGATAAGTATTTAATAAAAAAATATGGAAATATAGATTATTCTTTTATGAAATTAAAGTACTTAAATAATAAAACTTTAAGAAATTTAATAAATAGTACTTATAGAAATGTTTATGGAAGATTTAATGTTAGTCAGTTATATGAAAGTTGTATATTACTAATAAAATGTTCTAAATTTTCTGTTAATAGATTATATAATAGTAAAAAATTATTTACTAAAATATCTAGAATAAATTCTTATGATAATGATTCTGAATTTGTAAAATATATGAATTCTAGTAATTTACTTAGAAAAACTAATATGAATAATATATTTGAATCAGCATTAAAATTATCTTCAAGCATTATTAAAAATGTTAATGATTATTTATATAAAGATAGCAATATAAATGTTTTATATGATGTATTTGATGATACTCCTTATGATATAGGTGTAATTAAAAATGTTGAATATGATTATAATAAGATCCCATTAAGATATAATCTTCCACTTCAAATAAAATAGTTTAAATAATTATAAAAATAATTTAAAAAGGTTATTAACAATCTTGCTTAACAACCTTTTTTATTTTAGTCTTTATACTTTAAATTATCAAGTAAAACTTTCATCATATTATCTAATGATTTCGTAATTTCATCATTTTGTAAATCGATAGTTCCTATTTTTAATATTTCTGTTGGTATTATAAATGGTCCTGTTGATAAACTTAGTTGATAAAAATCATGCATTTTATTTTCAACAAAATAAGCTATAAATTGGCGAATTACTTTCATTTTGCTTTCTTCTTTAAAAATCATATCACATACATAAAGTTTAAAATCAAAAATTCCATTATTATAATTCTTGTAAAAAATAAAGTTATCATCTACATTTTCACATCCATTATCTTTCATAAATTGCTTTGTATTAGAAATAACTAAATCTATTCTTTTTTCAAACTCTCCATCATTTATAAAACCATCAGAAGTTAATTGTTCTATAAATCCATGTCCTGTTGCTAATAATATTGTTTGCGGATTTTTTACATCTTCAATATTAAAATCATTTAAAACTGGTATATTTAAAGATTGTGCATGTTCTTTATAGTTCATAATCCTTGCCATATCTAAAGTCGATTGAATCAAATCATCTTTTTTTGTTCCTATACTATGCATATTACCCCACCTTCCTTCTATCATATTACCATAGGAATTAAATTTTGAAAATACTCATTATAATTTTTATACTAATGATTTTAATAATATATCATCTGTATCAAGTGCTTTAATTAACATATCTACATCTTCTTTTGTATTATAGAAATATATACTCATTCTACAAGTATTTGTTACTTTTATTTCGTCTTTTAATATTTTAGCACAATGATTACCTGCTCTTACACATATTCCTTTTTTATTTAAATATGTAGCAGTATCTTGACTATGCACTCCTTTTACATTAAACACAATTGTAGATGCTTTTATATCTTTATTATATATTTCTATATTATTTAATTCTTCCATTTTAGAAATAGCATATTTTCTTAAATTTAAAACATATTCTTCAATATTATCTATACCTATACTATTTATATAATCAATCGCACTACCAAGACCTATTACACCTGCTATATTTGGTGTTCCTGCTTCTAGTTTATATGGTGCTTTTTTATATTTAAATACCATATTACTTTCAAATTCATTATTCATTCCACCACCCACATTTTGTGGATTTAGTTTTTCTAATAATTCATACTTACCATATAGTATACCTATTCCTGTAGGCCCACACATTTTATGACCCGAAAACGCCATAAAATCTACATCTAAATCAGTTACATCAACTTTAATGTGAGGAATACTTTGTGCAGCATCTAACACTACTAAAATATTATGTTTATGAGCATATTCAGTTATTTCTTTTATAGGTCTTTCATCACCTAGTACATTAGTAATATGTGCAAGTGATATAACTTTTGTATTTGGTGTAATACTTCTTATAACATTATTCAAAGTAACAAGACCATTATCTAACTCTATATATTTTACTTTAATATCTTTTTTTATTTCAAACCAAGGAAGAACATTAGATGCATGCTCTGCTTTTGTAAGTAATACTTCATCACCATCATTTAAGTAATCTTCAAAAAAACCCTTTGCAATCATATTTAAAGATTGAGTAGTACCACTAGTAAATACTATCTCTTCTCTTCTATTAGCATTTATAAATTTTTGTACTTTATTCCTAGTGCCTTCATACTTTACATCAACAGTAAAACTTATATCATAATCACCTCTATGTGCATTTGCAGTATAATTAGTATAATAATCTACAATACTATTTACTACACAATCAGGTTTAAATGATGTAGCAGCACTATCAAAATATATTAAACTTTTATTAAGCATTTTAAAATCATTACTTATATCCATAATTCACCTCCAATGTGTCCATTTAAAAATCCCTTTATAAGAAGAAAAGTAGCATCTTTTTCTTTTATTCCTTTTGTCATTAAATAAAATATTTCTTCTTTTCTAAACTTACCAATAGTTGCAGAATGAATTGCATCTACATCATATTCATCTATAAATAAGTTAGGTTTAATAATACTATTATTAGAAGACATAATTATAATCTTACTTTCTTGATTCAATTTAGAATTTTTATTACCTTTTTTTACTGTAGAATTAACTTCAAATAAAAGTTTAGAATCATTCATTACTACACCATGATTTACTACATTACTTATAGTATTTTTATTATTATGATTTATATTTATAATATATTTTTGATCATGATATGTAAGAGTACTAAAATTATAATCTACTCTACTATTAAATCCATTTAAATTTATAATAATTTCTTCTTCAATATCTTCTTCTTGATAAAACTTATTTATTATTAAGTGGGCATTCTCTTCTAAGTTAAATACATATTTTTTATATTTAGGGCTTTTAATATTTATAGTTATTAAAGAATCTTTACAAATATCATATGTATTACATTGTAAACCATCTATAATCTTTTCTCCACATAATTTTACTTTATCTACTATTATACTATTCATATTATAAATCTTCTTTCATAATGCTTGCCTCATATCCTTCTTTTAAAATTTCATCGGCAAGATGTGATGTACCAGTTTTAACTATATTACCATCTTTCATTATATGTACATAATCAGGTTTTATGTAGTTTAATATATGTGGATAATGTGTAATGATTAGTAACGATGCATTAGATTCATTCTTATATTTCAATATATTACTTGAAATTACCTTTAAATTATCTACATCAACTCCAGAATCAATCTCATCTAAAATAATAAAACTTGGTTTTAATATCTTCATACCAATTATTTCATTTTTCTTTCTCTCACCACCAGAAAATCCTTCATTTATAGATGAATGTATTGTTGATTTATCAAAATTAAGTTCATCATATGCATTTTCTAATTCTGTTATAAACTTAAATAAATTTATATTTTTTTCTCCTCTTATAGTAAGCGCCGATTTTAGCATATCTGCATTACTTACACCTTCTATAGATATAGGATATTGCATAGCAAGAAATATACCTAATCTAGCAACTTCATCTGTAGTTAAAGATAATATATCTTTATCATTATACTTTATAGTACCTTTTGTAACAGTAAAATTATCATCTCTCATTATAACCTTAGATAATGTTGATTTCCCAGTTCCATTAGGTCCCATTATTACATGAACCTCTCCATCATTTATAGTTAAATTTAAATCTTTTAGTATTTTCTTATCTTTTACTTCAACACTTAAATTATGTATCTTAAGCATAAAATCACCCTCAACAAATATTTTATCACATTAAATTAAAAATATCATTTATATTTACAAATCTATTTAATTATAGCATATCTTTTTCATTATTTGTGGTAAAATAATAAAGGAGGAGATAAAATGGATTGCATTTTTTGTAATATAATTAAAGGCGATATTAAATCATATACAGTTTTTGAAGATGAAATAGTTAAAGTTATGATGGATATAAATCCAGTTAGTAATGGACATATGCTTATTATTCCTAAGAAGCATTTTGTAAATTTAGAAGATATCGATATCAAGACTTTATCACATATTCAAGAAGTTGCTAAGGATATGTTTAAATTATTAAAAGATAAATTAAATATTGATGGATTAACATTAAGTCAAAACAATGATTATGGTCAAGAAGTTAAACATTATCATTTACATTTAATACCTAGGTATAAGAACGATAATTTAAAAATGTCTTCTAATAATAAGAAAGATGATATTAAAACTATATATGAGAAAATAATGAAATAGCATAGTTAAATCTATGCTTTTTTTAAAGAAAAAAATGCTCTATTTAAGCATTTTATTTTTGAAATGAAGGCTTATATATCTTCTTTAAAGTCTTAACTGTATCTTCTATTTCTCTACCTTGTAATCTAGTAGCAGCAGAATACATATTACCTCCACCTTCTAATTGTCCCATTATCTCACCAACATCGATATCTCCTTTAGATCTTGCACTTATTGCAATTGAACCATCTTCCAACTTTCCAACTGCAAAAGATGCATCTACTTTATATCTAAGCAAATAATCAGCTGCTTTAGCAAGTTCTTCTTTTAAATATTTAGTATCTTCATCCCCAGCACATAGTGCAATAGTATAATTATAAAATTCACTTTTTGATACTAAATCATATACTTTTTTAGCACTGTTAAAATCTTCTTCAAAATATTTATCTACATGATTTAAATCTATCCCTATATTCTTCAGCCTTTCAATTACTGCTTTCGTATTATTTCCTATATTTCTTGTAAGTTTATTTGTATCCAAATAAATACCTGCAAGCAAATACTTTGCTAAAAATGAATCTGCTTTTATTTGGAATAAACATAATAAATCTGCTAATATTTCAGAAGCGCTAGATCTATCTGTTTGTATCCATTTAGTATCAGTTTTAATAGTATCCTCATTTTCTCTATGATGATCTATGAGTATTATATCTTTAAATTTATCTAAATCTTCACCACAACATACTAATTTTCTTTTATTAACATCACATGCGATAAGTAAATCATTATCACTAGATATTCTCCTATATTGTTCTAAGTTTATAAGAGAAATATTTTTTCTACATTCATCAATAACCATTTTAACTCCTGGTTCTATTTTTAGTGGTTCATCATTCAATATTATATGAACCGGTTTTCCTAACTTCCTTACTATATAACTCATTGCTATACTTGATGCGATTGCATCTAAATCTGCTTCGTTATGTGAAACAATAAATACTTGCCCACTATTTCTTATTTTTTCACCTATTTCATCTTTAAATTCTTTTAGGCTTTTCATAATTCCTCCAAATTATTTATAATCTAAAATATTCTATTTTAAATTATAATATTACTTTTTGGCAGTATACAAAAATTTACAAATTTCAAATATAACTGCCAAGTAAATCGTATTATAGCACATTTGTAATAAAAGTCAAATTTTAACTTGTAAATTAAAGAAAACCCTTATTTTATAAGGGCTTAGCAACATATGATTAAATTTTTAGTTTAAATTTTCTTAATTTTTTCTTGTTTTTTTATTTTTTACTTTTATTGATAATATCTTTCGCTTTTTAAGTTTTTTTATTATTAAAATCAACTCTTATCTATTTTTTATAAAAGATACTATAATTGTATCATTTTATAAAAATATAGGTGTTCGCTATTTATTACCTATATTACATAAATTATAGTTTTTACATTTATTTAAAATAAAAAGCCCATAAAATATGGACTTAACATTCAATATGGTGGAGAATAAGGGACTCGAACCCTTGACCCCCTGCGTGCAAGGCAGGTGCTCTAGCCAACTGAGCTAATTCCCCAAGACAAGTAGAATTATAACATGCGATAATTCTAATGTCAATAATTATTTTTCTTTTTCCTTAGTTTCCTCTAAAATTTTTTCAATTTTCATACCATATTCTATAGATTCATCATATACAAATTCTAATTCTGGTATAATTCTTAAAGGAAGTTTTCTCTTACAAAGTATACTTTTAATAAATCCTTCTGCGTTATTTAAATCACTTATTGCTTTTTTTATCTTATTTTGATCAAAGATAGAACAATATACTTTTGCATAACTTAAATCATCTGCTAATTTTACATAAGTTGCAGTAGTTCCAGTGATATCTATG
>CALVQZ010000037.1 GCA_944358275.1 uncultured Bacilli bacterium | reverse complement strand
CTATACCTGAATTTCAAAAGAAAATTAGTACAGCTCGTAGTCGTATGATAGGTATATGGCCTGTAATTCAAAATGTTGCACAAATTGAAAATCGTTATCCAGGTAATAGTTGGCAAGAAATATTTGGAGATTGTGATACAAAATTATCATTAAGTTGCACAGATATTATGAGTGCTGAATATGTTTCTAAATTGCTTGGTGTATCTACAGCAGAAAGTATGTCTATAAGAAAGGATGCAGGCTTTGAAGGTGAATTAGAATATGGACAACAAAACATTACAAATATACAAAGAAATTTATTGACTGCAGATGAGGTCATAAGATTACCATTTAATATAATACTTGCAATCTTAAGGGGTAATAAACCTTATATGCTTGAAAAAATGATATATACGGAGCATTCTCTTGCAAAGGAATTAAAAGATTCTCCTATAAATGAGTATATTCCAGAGTGGCAAAAAGTTAAGAATGAATTAAAAAATATAAATAAAGTTAAGAAAAGTAATAAGCCTTCCTTTAAAAATTTTTAATGTGTCACGTCTTGTAATCTTGTAAAAAAACAAAAGATATGATATTATTTCGATAGTAATTTTAAAAAATAAGGGGGATTTTATGAAAAAAACAATTGTCGCTTTAATAGCTTTAATTATATGCGGTATTTTACTAATTACTTTAACAGGATGTGGTAATGAAGAAACTACTTATAGTGAAGAAACAAGTTATTCCGAAGAGGCAAACTATGATGGAGAAACAAGTTCTACTGAAGAAATAACAACTTCAGAAGAAAATCACCAAGAAGTTGAATATGAATTTTTACAAGTAGTTTCATTAAAGGATAATTCAAAATGGATTGTTCTTGAACATTCTGATGGATATGTTGAATTATTATCAATAGGTTCAAAATTTCAAGGTAGCTACAATAAAGATGATTATCCGGGTAAAGACATCTTTGATAGATTAGAAGAATATACAACACAATTAAAGTCAAATTTAAATAGCAATGGTGCCGACACAAGTAGTATAGATGTGAGAATACCAACAATCGAAGACTTTGAAAAATATTTTGATACAAGTTCATCTGATTTTTTAAATGGTCATGGAATAGTATTTGATAGTGAACAATATCAATTTTTTAGCCAATACTTTACTGGTAAATGGCATATGGTTAATTCTGCTTACCCAGATAACGAAAACAGAATAACAGTTTATTCGCTATCTAATAATTATAAGAGTTTTTGGTTTCTAAAGGGTGGACAGTCAAAAGACTATGTTTTACAAGTAGCAGTAATATTAAGAACACCAATAGAAAATATAATAAATGATATTTAAATTTCTGAAACTAAGTTTATGATGTTTATTAATGAACAACACTTACCTTAAATGGTAGGTGTTATTTTTATGGGGGTGAATTATTGGAAATATTAAGGAGTAAAGAAGAAAAAAGAATATTAACAGGCCACATTGTAGGAATTGAAGATGAGTATTATAAATTACAAAATAAAGTTATTCCATGTGCGATTATATGGTATGAAGGTACAAAAGTTTTAATACCTATAACACACTTAAATATAAAAAAAGAAAGTAAATCTTTAATTCGTGGAATGATAGGTGCTGAAGTAGATTTTATAGTAATTGAATATGATTCTACTACAAATATTGCAATAGCAAGTAGAACTTTAGCAATGGATTTACGAAAAGAGTTAGAAATTCCAAAGTTAAAAGTAAATGATGTTGTAAAGGTAAGAATAGTTGCAGTTGCAAGGAAATATATAATTGTTGATTTGTACGGAATTGAGGTTACTATACCAGCAGACAACTTAAAACACACTTTTATAGTAAATGCAAAAGACTATTATTTAGTAGGCGATACTCTAATTGTTAGAATCAAAAAAATAGATATAAAAAACAATATATTTGAATTATCAAGAAAAGACCTAATAGAAAACCCTTATAAAAACATAAGAAAGTATATTACTGAAGGTGGCGAGTACATTGGCAAAGTTATAGGCTATCCTAAACAAAGAAGTGGTGTTATTGTGCAACTTGATAATTCTGATGTAACATGTCTTGTAAGAATACCTGCACAATTTAATAGTATTCCACATTTATTTGATAAAGTGTTGATAAGAATAGGCGAAATTCATGAAAATAGGAAATTAGTTTATGGTGTTATAAAAAGGATAATTGGAGGTTGATTTTATGATTCAAAAAGATGTTGAAACTAAAATTATAAATTTTATTGAGGACTTTGGTTGTATAACAGAAGAACAACTAAAGGTCCTTTTTAATTGTGATAAAAATACAATAAAAAATATATTACATATGCATTTTATAAACAAAAAAGGAAATGTAATTGTTCATAAACAAAAAAGTATAAATAAAAAAGTGCTTGCTGCTATAGATGTATTATGCGAATATAAGGGGCGATATAAACAATTCTATAAAAATTTTGAGCCAGTATATTTGAGTTTTTTAAGTAAAGATAATCAATTATATAATGTGATAATTAGTGAAAAGGCTGATGAAAAGGGAATTGTAAAAATGCTAAAAAACAAGCCTTCTGGTAGTTGGCATTGTGATAAATTAATTTTATTATTTGAGGATACTGGAATGGTAGATAAAATAGAAACTGATTTGCCATATTTATATTGCACATATCCACCTGTGGAAATAATTGATAAATAAAAAAGCCCTACTCAGGTTAAGAGTAGGGTTAAATATTTTCTTTTTACACGTTACAAGAACAAGTTTCAACTCTTTTTAATTTATATAAATCTAAAAAGTCATCTTCTAAAATGTCCTTATAATCTCTAACACATTTTGTTTCTAAATTATACCCTAAAGGGATTAAATCTCTAAAAACTCTATGTATTATATAGTCTAAATTTTGATTCTCTGTTGGTCTAATAGTAAATATTATATTTTGTATATTAGTATTATCAATTGCCTTTAGTATTTGATATGAATTAGTAATACTTGAAAATGCAATAACTGGTACATTTAAAATGTCTTTTATAAGATTACTTAAAATAAGATTATCAGTTAAAATTATTGTATCAGTATTTTCATCAATATTGCTTTTACTAATCCAGTTTTTAGTGCCTGTTCCGTTTATTTTTCCACTACTTGAAAACCATATATCTGTTGTTTCATTAAAAGGTTTATCTAAATGCATTGATAAAGCCTGAATCTTATTATTCTCATCAAAAAGTGGTATAAAGAAACCTTTAATATTTGTAAAAGTCCAACCCCAGTCTTCTTCTTGATAAAATCCAGGTATTCCACTTAAGTTAAATTTTCTTTTTAATGCATTTGCTATAAGTCTTCTCTTAATGTATTTTGTAGGAATAGTGCGATATAATTGATTATCTATTGTACTATCTAAAAAGCCATTTCTTTTTAAATATTGTCTATGTTGTGGCTCTAATTTTAACATATCTAAAAATGCTCTATATACTACATCACGAGTATCAATATCAGCAATCTCATTTATTGGACTAATCTCTATATCTGATTTATCCATTGAAAAACATTTTCTATCTAATAATTCTCTATATGCAGCTTTATTATCAATATTTTTTAATTTAGCATAAAGTCCTATTGAAAAGCCACCTACTCCACAACGAGAACAACAATATTTATTATTGCTTGGATTTAAACTTAATGTAGCAATTTTACTGTTTTTATTATAACCGACAAAACGGACATATAGCTTTTACTTCAAGACCTCTTTGTTCTGTAATTTCAAGCGATAAATGATATGCAACATTTAAGATATTTATATGTTTTGTAACTTCTTTTAAATCTACTTTATCCATAAACTTACCTCCAATTATTTAAATCCTGATAGTTCTTTTTTTATTTTATATAGTAATTCAGGATAATTACTAACTACCTTTTTGTAAACAGCTAATTCTTTTTCTGTTTTTTCTAAGTTAAATAGTCTTATTTCTAATTCAACTTTCTCAATTTGTCTTTGTACCCTACGTGCATCTGCATTTCTATCAATTTCTAAATATGCAATTCGATTTTTTTCTAACTGTTCAATTTTTTCGTACAATTCATCTAATTTTTTATTTTTCATTGAGCTGTACCTCCTTCTATGCAGCAAAATCTTTGTAATACATATTTACTGCTGATATTAGATTTGCAAATTGTAAGCACGTTGATGAAACTCCATTTTGCACTATGATATAAATACTAAAATCATTTGATTTTTCTTCTATTAATGCATATCTATTATTTATTGCTAAAACTTTAAATGTAGAGCCATCAGGTTTATTACGAGTAGTTAATTTATTATAGTTATAGATAATACTTAACAATTCACTATTTATTTTTATAGTCTCTTTTTGATATAACAAAGCATTCATCATCATTTTTGTATTTACATCGTTTAATTTATGTTTTACTATATATTTCATATTGTTTTTAGTTATTATGTAGTACCAAGCACCCATAAAACCTTCTTCATATATTTCATAAATCAAATCTACTTTGTTATTATCAAGTAAATCTTTAACCTCCTTGTACCATATTTCTGTAAGTTTATTTTTACTATTTTGATTACAATAATAATCTGCTAATATTTCTAAATTATCGTTCATATAAAACTCCCTTCTAAACTGCAACTTCTAACTTTTGTAAAGTAAATTCTTCAAGTTTTTTTATAAATTCATCTGCAGTTTTTTGTATTTTTGTTCCTAAAGAAATAACCTTTTTAATATCGTTATCTGCCCAGCTGTTTATATATCTGAAACTACACATTGAAGTGTCTAAATCAAAATAATCAGCTACTATATAAGCAACTGATTCAACAAATATTTCAGATAAATCCCTTTCTTCTCTATAATCAAAGTCATCATATAAAAAGTGAGTTAATTCATGTAGTAATACCGAAGCCTTGTCGTCAATAGACAAATCTTTTTTTAAAGCAATATATTTTTCTTTTGAATGATAGTATCCTTGACTTCCATTAGATAATTCCAAGTATTTTATAGGAATTGTACAAAATTCTTTTAATGTTTCAAATAATTCTTTTTTATTGTTTGTATCTAAAGTCTTTTTCAATACTGGTAATTCTGCACCTTCAGTTTGAGAAACATCAAAAACATATGTAGGTCTAAATCTTAAAAACTCGTGTTCTTCTTCGGTCTCCTCGTTTGTATCTTTGTTTTTTACTTTGATCTTGTGTTTATAAGGCATTGGAAACATTATTTGAATACCTTTACTGCCAGGTATAACTGTTCTGCCAAGACTTTGCCAAGTCTTATAACCTGCTACTCTTGTTGCATCTTCAAATTGATTAAATATAAGTACTTTATTTGCAAAGCTATAATTGTGAAAATTCTTTGTAAATTTTAAGAATTTAATATATTCATCTGTATTTCTAAAATTTTGTACTCCATCAACTAATTTTTGATATACTTTTTTGATTTTTTCATTATTCATATAAATTTCCCTCCTATTAAGCTACAAAAAGAGTTCTTTCAGGTTTTTCAAATATGATTCTTCTCTTTTTATTTCTGAATTTAAGCCATTTATTAAGAAACTCTGCTTGCTCTTTTGTAGTTTGTTCATGAGATTTTTGCTGTTGCTGTATAATTAATCCATCTCTATATTCAACAGTAACAAGTGATTCATCCATATTTGTTTTATCTCTCATAAAATAAATCTCGGTTTCACTATTTGCATGACTTTCTGCATATTGTCTAACACAATTATGTTGCATTCTACTTTCTTCTTCAAAAGATTCAAATTGAGGTGCTGGATAAATAATATATTTATCGTTTTCATAAATATAGTTAGATAAATCTAAAAATCTTTCATATATTTTTGTTACTATTTCCATATTTTGCTTTATTGTTAATTCACTTTCATACTTATCATGCAATTCTTTTAAATTTTTAGGATATAAGTATTTAGTATCTGTCATATCAAATCCTAATTTTTCAATAAATTTTAAGTAATCTTTATATAGATAAAAGTTATTTACAATTTGTTTATACTTTACTAATTTATTTAACTTTGTGTATTTTAATATATAGTCTAAATCCTTTTGTTCATGATTGCATAATTCAGCACAAATAGCACTATGTTTTGTAATTCTCACCTTTTTATTAAGTTTTCTTAATCTGTTTAGATTAACATTTCTAAAATCTTTCATTGCTGTAAAATTAGGTTCTTTTATAATTTTTAAAACTTGGTAATCTCGATAGTCAATATTATTTTCTATCATAAATGGTAATAGGCTTTTTGAAAGGCCATATACTTTTTGGAAAGTACCAGTTTTTTTGAATTTATCTGCACTTTTAGCTAAATTTTTAAGCCCCATTTTCCACATTGATTCAAAATGTGGATAAGATGCAAGTAATACTGCATCAACAAAGTTATACATATAATTTTCACTTAAAAATTCGTCAATAGGTGCATATTCTAAATTTGTACCTTTAATTAATCGTTTCTTATTATATGGAAATGCCCTAAGTGAAGGATATTCTCTACAGCCTTCATATTTTCGCCAATAACTATTTTTAACATTATGATATATATGTTGATGTCCCATAAAAAAATAAGTAGCATCACTTAAAAATGTTCCTACTCCTGCAATAATTCTTGCATACTCTTGTGTTGTTGTTTTCATTTCCCCTTTAATCCTATTGAAATAAGTATATATTTCGATTACTCTAACAACTATTTGCTTATTTATTTTTTGACATACTATAACCGACTCCTCAAATGATTGCCCTCTGTAATATAAATAACCACCCATCACAGCATATTTATTCTTACAATGTGGGCAAGTAGCCAAATCACCTATTTTGATTTTTCCTGTATCAAATTTATTATTACAGTTAGTACATGTGCAAACTGCTCTATTTTTGTGAATTACATTGTGTTTAATAGTAATTTTATTAACAAAATCATCCCATTTTTTAGGTAGAGGTTTTTTATCTACTTTTTTCATAAATAGTTTTAATTCCTTTTCGTTCATATCATAAATCACCTCCAAATAGTGTGATTTGCTCTTCTTGAGGTTTTTGAGTTTTATTTTTTGCTGTATTGATATCAATTACGTTATTAACATTTGTACTTTTTTCTACTGTTTTATTTTCTTTATCTTTATTCTTTTTTGTTTGTTTTTTTACTTCAGGTTTTTTAATTCCTAAACTGCTATCAGAAAATAGAAAATATGTAACTGCCCAAGAATAAACTACTTTATCATTTAGAAAATTCCAACCATTCTTTGCATTGACTCTTGCTTTGTCTTTAATATATGATGCCATACCTTTTAAGTCTTTTTCAGGGTTTAAATACTTATCAGATAAATCATTTCTTGTGCATAAATAATCTACAACTTGTTTTAGTGCTGCATCGTCTTGTCCTTCAATCATTTCTTGTAATCTCTCAATACCTGTCATACTTTAACACCTACCTTTTTATTTAATATTGAATTGTAGTCATCATTATTTCCAATAATTATATGGTCCAAAAGTTGTATTCCAATTAACTCTGCTGCATCATATAATTGGTCTGTTAATTGATAATCTGCTTTACTTGGTGTTAAATTTCCTGAAGGGTGATTATGACAGATAATAATTTTACTTGAATTTACAAGTAATGCTCTTTTTAGAATAT
>CALVQZ010000036.1 GCA_944358275.1 uncultured Bacilli bacterium | reverse complement strand
TAGGAACAAGTAGTGACCCTTACATTCTAAATGCAGGTACTGATAAATAGTATTTGGTAAAAACGCGTCCAAACTGGGTAGGGACCCAGTGGACGCGAGGTGCCTTTCAAAAATATGTTTTTGAATATAAATGCAAATATATATAAAATTGGTAAATAATGGAAATTGTAAATGTTAAAGGTAAAAAATACATATTATTTTTAATAAGAATTTTGATGTTTAAGTATGTTGATTTTAATATGAAGTCAAAAATATGTATAGTATAACATTAAAAGTGCTAATAATTATTAGTGCTTTTTTATATAAATATAAGGGAATATTGATACGTTTTTTAGAATAGTTAAGTAAGAGGGTGTACAATAACTATACTTATTGCACACTCTAATCCAAAAGAAAAAAGATGTACTTATAGATTTAGTAATGAAATTTCTAGAGAATGATAAATAATATTTTTATTTGACACATACCTTATAGGGGTATATAATTTTATTATAGAGGTGTATCATATGGATAAGAAGATAAAAAAGCGTACTGGCAAAGAGAAAAACAATTATATAAAAAGACTTAACAGAATAGAAGGACAAATCAAAGGAATAACAAATATGGTAGAAGAAGATAGATATTGTGACGATATTTTAATTCAAATAAGTGCAGCAAGTAGTGCTCTTAAAGCATTAGGTAATGAAATATTATTAAATCATATGAAAACTTGCATGATTGAAGATATAAATAATGGTAATTTAGAATCTATTGATGAAGTTATGAGTATATATAGGAGGCTATCAAAATGAAAAAATATAAATATAATATTGTTAATTTAGATTGTCCAAATTGTGCTAGAAAAATAGAAGATGCTTTAAATAAAAATGATAAATTGAATAATGTAATAGTTAATTTTAATACTTTAAAACTAATATATGAAACAGATAAAGATGTTTCAATAAATGAAATAAATAATGAAATAAGAAAAATAGATTCAAATGTTTATATTGATTGTAAAAGTGCTAATAAAAATAAAGATTATAATTTTACTATATTTATAATAGCAATCATAGTAGCTATATTTGGAATGTATATAAAAATAAATGATATTTTTAATGAAATACTTATAATTGTTTCATATATATTACTATTATATAGACCATTTATAAATTCGCTAAAATCTATTACTAAAAATAAAACTATAAATGAGAATTTGCTTATTACAATATCTTCTATAGGCGCATATTTAGTAAATGAAAAGATGGAAGGAATTATGGTAGTCGCACTTTATACTATTGGTAAACTTCTTGAACAAAAGGCACTTAATAATTCTAGAAACTCTATTAAAGCACTACTAGATATAAAACAAGATTATGCTAATGTAAAGATAAATGATGAAATAAAGAAAATAGATATAGAGGATGTTAAAAAGGAAGATATACTTGTAATTAAAAAGGGTGAGAAAGTTCCTACTGATGGTGTAATTATATCAGGAAGTACATATTTAGATACATCTATGCTTACAGGTGAATCAGAATTAAAAGAAGTTAATATAGATGATATTGTTTTATCAGGAAGCATAAATACTAAAAATATAATAGAAATTAAAGCAACAACAAATTATTATGATTCAACACTATCTAAAATATTAGATATAGTTGAAAATTCAACAGATAAAAAATCACATAAAGAAACACTAGTTTCAAAGTTTAGTAAAATATATACACCAACTGTACTAATACTTTCTATTTTCTCTATATTCATTCTACATTTTATATTTGATATACCAAAAGAAGAAAGTGTATATAGAGCACTAACATTCCTAGTAATATCTTGTCCCTGTGCAATTGCTATATCAGTACCTTTGTCATATTTTTCAGCAATAGGAGTAAGTTCTAAAAATGGTATTTTAATAAAAGGAAGTAATTACTTAGATAATTTATCTAATATAAATAAAATAATATTTGATAAGACAGGAACACTTACAATAGGAGAGTTTGATATAGAAAATATTGAAGTAAAAGATTACAGTAAAAAAGATGCAATAGATATTTTAGTAAATGCTGAATCATATTCAAATCATCCGATTGCTAAGTCAATTATGAAATTAAAAAATAACAAGACAAAAAAGTTAAATATAACAAACTATAAAGAAAAAGAAGGTCTAGGAATAGAATGTAAAGTTAGCAATAAGAATATTAAAATAGGAAATAAAACTTTATGTAATTGCAATTACGATAGTGATATACATCTAAATATAGAAGATAATCATATTGCAAGTATATATGTAAATGATGGTATAAAAGAAAATGCTAAGGATGTAATATCAAAATTAAAAAACTACAAAATAGATGTATACATGTTTACAGGTGATAAAAAAGAAGTAGCAATGCATATTGCAAAAAAACTAGGAATAGAAAATGTTAAATATGAAATGCTTCCAATAGATAAATATGAGTCTTACAAAAAGATAAAGAATGATAAAGAAATAGTCGCATTTGTTGGAGATGGAATAAATGATTCACCTGTACTTAAAATATCTGATATAGGTATTTCAATGGGTAGTATGGGTTCAGAAATAGCAATAGATTCATCTGATATAGTAATTATGAATGATGATTTAAATAATATAATAAAAGGCATTAAAATATCGAGATTTACAAACCATATAATAAAACAAAACTTAGCATTTGCAATATCAGTAAAAATTTTAATACTAGTATTTAGTCTATTTGGACTATCTAATATGATTTTAGCAGTATTTGCAGATACTGGAGTAACTCTTCTTACTATATTAAATACTCTTAGAATATTAAGAAAAGAGTATTAAATTTTAGTTTTAATAAAATTTAGTAATAAAAGATTATATAATTAGGTTTTATGTGTTTTTTTATAAATTTTTTATAAATATTATTGAATGTACATTTAATGTATTTTATAATTTTATTAGGATAAAGGAAGTGATTAAATGACAAAAGGAGATATCTATACTAAAGAAATATTTAGAAGAATATTAGATGAAGGGTGCTATGACAAAAATCCAAGGCCAAAGTATTCCGATGGGACGCCTGCACATACTTTAAGTGTTAATCATGGAATGTGTACTTATGATTTAACTAAGGGTGAAATTCCGCTTATTACTTTAAGACCTATTGCAATTAAAAGCGCGATTGGAGAGCTATTGTGGATTTATCAAGATGAATCTAATGACTTAGATTTACTAAAAGATAAGTATGGTGTTACTTGGTGGGATGAATGGGATATTGGAAATAGAACTATAGGGCAAGCATATGGTGCAACAGTTCGTGATCATAAATTGATGAAAAGATTTTTAGAAGAAATGGAAAAGAACCCTGATAGTAGAAGACATAATATAGATTTATGGCAAGTAGAAGATTTTGATAAACCACATGGATTAAAACCTTGTGCTTATAGAACTGATTGGAAAGTTAGACATGGTAAAGATGGTGTAGATTATCTAGATATGTGTCTTCATCAAAGAAGTAGTGATTTTGGAACAGCTGGATGTATAAATCAAATGCAATATTTAGTTTTCCTACATTTAATTGCAAGACATTTTGGATATACACCAGGAAGATTCACATGGTTTTACGATAATATTCAAATATATGATAGACATTTTGACAATGTCGATAAAATGCTAAAAAGAGAACCAGTTGATTGTAAACCTGAAATATGGTTAAATCCAGAAAAGAAAAACTTTTATGACTTTACTATAGATGATATTGAAGTTCGTGGGTATCCAAAAGCAGAAATAGAAAAGAAAAATCCACAAATAAAGTGGGAGATTGCAGAATAATATGGCTACTATTACTTTAATTGCAGCAATAGGTAAAAATAATGAACTTGGAAAAGATAATTCTTTAATTTGGAGTATTCCTGAAGACTTAACATTCTTTAAAGAAAATACAATAGGGAAAAGAGTAGTAATGGGAATGAATACTTTAAATTCACTTCCCAAAAGATTACCTAATAGGAAGTATATAATACTCACTCACAAAGATATTATATTAGATGAATGTGATGTAGTAGTACATAGTCTAGATGAATTATTAGAATATATACATAAGTTTGATGAAGAAATAATGGTAATAGGCGGAGCACAAATATACTCTTTACTTATGGCTTACGCTGATAAAATGTTACTTACGGAAATAGAGGATGAATGTGATGCAGATGTTTATTTTCCAAAATTTTCGTATGATGATTGGGATAGAAAAGTACTAAGCAAACATAAATATGAAAAAATAGAATATAGGCATGTTGTTTATACAAAAAAAATAAAATGAACTTAAGTTAAAGAATTCATTTTATAATATAAAAATGTAATAGAAAATGTAAGATTTATTTATAAAGAGGTTAGTTATGAAACATAAAATGAAGTTAAAAGATAAGCCTTTTAATTCTATAAAATATGGAAAGAAAACAATTGAATTACGTTTATATGATGAAAAAAGACAATTATTACAAGTAAAAGATTTAATGGAATTTACAAATATAACTACATCTGAAAAAATACTTACTGAAGTAGTGGGACTATATAAATATCCAAACTTTATAGAACTATATAAAGCTTTCGATAAAGTATCGCTTGGATATGGCGAAAATGATAATGCAAGTCCAAAAGATATGGAAGAGTATTATTCTAAAGAAGAACAAGATAAATATGGTGTAATTGGTATAAAAGTAAAAGTGAAAAATATAAGTAAATAAAATATATTATAATTTATACTGCGATTAAAACTATTTCTGTAGGAAATATTTTAGTACCATAGCATCTTAGATAAAATTTGTATTTATTGTTGTAATTGTGAATTAGTCTTGGTATTTTCCATAAATCTTCGTGATTATGATAAACTGAAATTAGTAATTTAGGTTTATCATTTTTTATATGATTATATGATCCAATTATAGCTTTTTCTTCACCACCTTCAATATCCATCTTTATTAAAGAAATTGGCTCTTTAATATCAATATCTAATGTGGTGGCAGGTATTTGTAATTCTCCAGTTTGATTAGTTGTATTTGCAGATGAATCAATATTATTTTCATTTATAAAAAGTAAAGTAGTATCATTTGATATTGCTACATTTTTAAAAGTTATATTTGGATATTCTTTAAGATTGTTTTTAAGTTTTTCAAAACTTGTGTGTGTAATTTCATAAGCATAGATGTGCTTATAATTTTCTTTTCCATAGGTATTTATGTAGTCAATAATCGTATCACCAGTATATGCACCAACATCACAAATTACTTCATTTTTATCACATTTTACTATATCCATATCGAAGTAATGAGTAAAATTTTTTTCAAAAGCAGTATCTATTGTTACAAAATCAAATTCATACCAGTTATTTAATATAGCATATAATAATTTTTTAGAACGATAATCGCTTAAATTGTTATATAACCATATATAATCTTCAACATGCTCTTTTAATGAAATAGTACGATTATATAATGATTCATATTCGTTGTTATCTTTATTTAATTTTCCCCAGTATGGAAATTTTAAGAAAAAAGATTCAATAGAATTTTGTATTTTAGGTGATAAAGTTAAATATTTGTTTTTAATATTATCAAATATTTCTTCTTTACTTAGGGTGTTAAAAACATTCATTAAATTATTAAACTTCTTGTCAATTGTATACATTTAATCCTCCTATTTTAAATATATGCAAATTAAAAAAAGTATATTATTCATGTTAAGCCATCATTCCTTTCCGCCTCGCTTGAGGCTCGTTGTCAAGGCACACATAGGAATGAAAATTAGTACCTTACAACTTTATTTATTTGTTTTTTAATTATATAATAACCTTGAAGGAGTATGTA
>CALVQZ010000035.1 GCA_944358275.1 uncultured Bacilli bacterium | reverse complement strand
CTCCTACTCTAAATTCAGGAACATCAGGGTTCAATTGTTTAGCAGTAATTTTGTCAATTACATTTGCCATACGATATCTCTCCTTTCTTGTTTTAATAGTAATCATATTAAATACCAACATCGGATTACCAACGAATAGAATTATAACATATATCCTTTGAATATGCAAATATTTTTTATTTGAGATAGTGTAAAATTATTTGGGGTAAGACATAAAAAAAGAAAAACCTTTGTTATAATAAATTTGAAGATCATATAATAACGGAGGTTTTCCTATGAATATAATATCACATTTTAATAAAATATTAGAAGAAAGTTTTAATAATTTCTTAAAAAAATATTTTTATGAATCAAATTACTGGAATAAAACATCTAATATTGATAACTACATTAATTTTATGACTGACCTAGATAATTTCAATTATTCTTTTATGGTTAATGTAATTAAATCATATTTTGAATATATTGATAATATTTTCTTTTATACTTCTTATCGTAGAAAATACTGTACTTCTAAAGGATTCTATCATAGAACTATTCTTACTATGTTTGGCGAAATAACATTTAAACGACGATATTATTATGATAAAAAAGAGAAAGAAAGATTTTATTTCACCGATTACTTTTTAAACATTCCTAAAAGGAAATATTTTGATCCTTTTATTTGTGCTAATATTTGTGAGGAATCTGCTTCTTTTAGTTACTCAAAAGCTGGTAAAATTATTTCTAATAAAATTGGTAAACGAATTAATAATAATATTTTTATTTCGCGTGCTTCTGCTAGAAATATTGTTATGAAATTTGATATTGATAATGATAACTATGAAAAAAATAAAAGAAGAGTTGAAAAAATATTTGTTATGCTTGATGAAAAATTCGTTGGTTCTCAATTTAATAATCAAAAAGATCATATGATTAAAGCTGCTGTCTTATTTGAAGATACTGAACTGGTTTATAAATATAAAAAGAAAGAGGATTCCATGAATAGATATAGATTAGTTAATTCTCATACTTGTGCTTCTGTTGATAATGAATTACTAAACGATACTATTGATTATGTTTATAATACTTATGATGTTGACTATTTAAAAGAGATTAATTTTATGGGTGATTGTGCTTTATGGATTAAAAATTTTCCTAAATCTAGTTGGTTTAAATTTGATAATAATATCCAAGTCAATTTTTCAATGGATAGCTTTCACTTTTCTCAAGCACTAAGTAATTTAACTACGCAAAAATATGATGATGTTTATAATGCATTATATGAATATGTTTCTACTAATAATAAAGAAGATTTTACTAGACTATGTAATGAATTTCTTGATTTATTTCCTGAACGTAAGGATGTTATTGAATCAAAAAGAGATTATATATTAAATAATTGGAACGAAAGACAATTCTATCAAAATCATTCTTACTTAAAATGCTCAATGGAATCCCATATATCACATATATTTGCCGATATATTTACATCCCGTCCTAAAGCTTATTCAAAAAAAGGATTAAGACAACTACTTAAACTTAGACTTCTTAAAGTTAATAATAAAGATATTAAAAATATGTACTTTAATAATTTTAGAATTAAAGAAATGAAACTTAATCATTCATCTACTTACTACAACAAATATGATACTCATTATAATGAAATAAACTTTGAAAAACTTCTTCATTTTGATAATTATATTAACTTTATATAAAATAAAAAAGAAAATCAAATTTATTATAAATTCAACTTTCTTAATTATTTGCCCCAAAACTCTTTACACTAACTTATTTGAGTTTCGGTATTTTACGAAATTTTTTTAAATTATTTGAAAAATCTACATAATATATATTAAATTTGTGATATTTTTTATCTTAAACTAATATGAAGATATGCTAACGCAGAACATAGCGATATGTTCTTTTTTTCTATTATGGAATCAATTTTATCTATAATTTTAATTGTAGTTGCTTATATTCTTTTCTACATTCTACTTTCTGATATTCTTTTATTCCAGTATGTGCCTGTTTTAATATTTCGTAGATTCCTCTTGCTAATTGATTAAACCATACACATACTTTATTCCTTAATGATTTACTAGCTTCTATGATTTTAATAGTTAATAATTTATAATCCATTTCTTCTGCTAACATTGCTAAATGTCCCATATGTATTGTCAATAATAGATTTAAGTTATTCATTGCTTTTAGTGTTCTTACTCTCATATTCTCAAAATCATACTCTTGCTTTTTACTTCTAAAATATTCTTCTACTCTCCACCTATAAAAATATAATCTTACTACTTTGATTACATCTTCTTTAGAATGAATACTCCTATTTGTTAATAATATCATTGGATGCTCTAAATCTAATCCATATACAAATACTAATTCATATTCTTTTTTATTGCATGGTAATACCACTTTAGTATGGGATACTGATATTTCATGTTCTTCCTTATCATCAAACCATAAGGTCATTTTAATTTTACCTTTTCTTCTTATTGCCATCTCATGACAATTCTTCTTTTTCCCTTTACATATAAAGTTTCTTTTATCTTCCATTCTGATTACAAAATAATCACCATTGTCATCTACATAGTTTATGATTTTATTATCGTCATAACCTCTATCAAATACCATATTACATTTTCTATTTAAAACATTTCTTACTGTATCTATACTTTCTAACGTATATTTATTTTTGCTAACAAAACCATCACTTTTACAAGAATATATTTCGCTATATACACTTATTGGTTGCTTTTCCTTTTCTGTTAGTATTACTGCTTCACATACATGATATCCATTTACTACTTCTTTATTCAGACTAGAAGCATCTATTATTCTATCTAGATCTTCAAATTTCTTTCCATATGGTTTAGCTATATCACTATCATCAAATATAGTCTGCAAATTTATCTTTTATTGCTTCTAGATAATTTTTCTTTATTATTTCTTTTTCATCATCGCTTAATAACACTAGATTATCACTAAGTCTTTCTATTGTATTATCTAAATCAACGTTCTCATCTAAGCTTCTAGCAATATTAGATAGTAATACACTTTTTGATTTTGCTAATCCATATTCCATATCCATTACGAACTTACTTGTTGATTTATTTAACCCTTCTGAAATATTTTTTGAAAAATTTACGATTTTTCTTTTCATTTCGTATGTATTCATAGTACAATTATTCATGTAAATACCTCCAATTTTTTTGTTTAGTATGAATTTTTGTTTTCAATTTAATTATACTAAATTTTGGTGGTATTTACCTTATTTTGGCATTAAAAAAGTGAATTTGTGGATAACACATTTTCACTTTTTCTATTTTTTTAAAATTTTACCGGAACTCAAAAATTTATTACTACTTTTTCTACTATATCAACATAATCTTCATCTTCATACTGTTCTATAATTGTATTCTTTATTTCTTCATCAATAAGGCTAGAATACCCTCTAAAAGTCTTATAATATTGTCTTCATCATACCATACCTCAGGTATCAAAGGCAATTTCCAACTTTTGAATTGAATCTCCTTTCGTTAATTTTACTTTATCTTTTATATACTTTTGTTAATACTTTTTTAAATTCTTCAGGTATTTTCTTATTTAGCTCTTCTATATATTTTTCATTTAAACCAT
>CALVQZ010000034.1 GCA_944358275.1 uncultured Bacilli bacterium | reverse complement strand
TAAAAGACCTAGAATTTCTCCTTCATGAACTTCAAAAGATAAGTTATCTACTGCTTTTATTTCTTTATATTCTTTTATTAAATTTTTAACTTCAATTACATTTTTCATTTCATACTCCCTTTTTAACGAAAACATTTTTTAATATAATTACTTTTAGATAATTATTTTTGTTTTTTCAAACATACTCATAATTTATCACTTACATATATTATTATACCATAGATTTTTGGCATATTTTATTAATAGTAGTATTTAAATCTATATATTTATCAAACACTTATATTCATACTCAATATCATATTTTTTAGTGTATTTACTATTTAATCCTCTTGTAATAGCAAGGGTATCATTTATTAGACAACAAGGTGTATAGGAGTAACACTAACACCTTGACCAAAAGCAGTTGTAGCAAGTTCAACTGGACCTACTCTATCTAAATTAAATAATATACCACTTGCTTCTCCATTTAAATCTATACCTGTTTTTTTTCCAAAACCAAATTTATCAATATAATCAAATAAAGTTTCTTTTCCTAATTTTTGACCTAAAGTTACAAACCCTGGGTTGCAAGAATTCTCTACAACTTGAAGATATGTTTGATGTCCATGTCCTCCAGCTTTCCAACACCTAATCCTAGCATTTTCAACTTGAATTGCCCCTCCATCATAAAATGTATCATTATTTAAATCTACAACATCTTCTTCTAAAGATGCAGCAAGAGTAATTATTTTAAATGTAGAACCTGGCTCATATGTACTCCATATAGGTAAGTTTCTATTTATTTCTTCTATAGTATAATCTTGATAATTGGAAGGTGAAAAGTTTGGCCTTGATGACATTGCAAGTATTTCTCCATTATTTGGATTCATAACTATAGCAAGTGCACTATCTGGATTATATTTTGAAACGACATTATCTAGTTCTCTTTCTACTGCCTCTTGTATTTCTAAATTGACAGTAAGTTGTAAATTCATCCCATTTTGTGGTTTTTCATATACTTCACTCATTTGTAATCTATTACCTTTCGCATCACTAAAATATTTTATTGAACCATATTCACCAGTCAAATAATCGTCATATTGTAACTCAAGTCCACTTAACCCTTGATTATCTATTCCAACATATCCAATTACATGTGATAAAAGAGTATCGTAAGGATAATATCTTTTACTTTCTTTAAGCAAATAAACCCCATCATAATTCAAACTATTTATCTTATCTGCTATTTCATAACTTAATCTTCTTCCTTCTGGGTGTACTCTTTCTATCGATGTTTTCTTTGAAACATGCTTATACATCTCATCATAACTAACACCAAGTATTTTTGATAAATCTTCTGCTACTTTTTCCTTATTTTTTATTTGATTTGGAATAAGCACTAAAGAAGTTGTAGTTATATTATCTGCTATAACTATGTTGTTAATGTCATATATAAGTCCTCTTGAAGCTTCTATTGGTAAATTTCTACTCCACAAATCTGTTGCTAAATTATTTAATTTTTTATATTGAAATAATTGGATATAACCAACCTTAAGTATTACTACTACAAAAAGTAATATTATAATTAAAAGTACAATTTTTATTCTTTTATGTATGGATTTAAAAAACATATAATCACCACTCAATTATATGTATTAGATTTTATATTTTTGCTTAATAAAACACATTATACATTGCATATTTTTAATTTATATACAAATAATAAATAATGGTGAAAATATGATAACAAGATACGACGTAGGATATGAAAAAGATGGTGTTACTCTTATAGTTAATTTAGATTTTAAATATGAAATTGCTGATTTTAATTTTAAGGGTTTTAGTAAAAATCTAAAAGAAGAAATAATGAAGCTTGCAAAAAAGAAAAATGCTAAAAAGATAAAAATAATAATGGATGGAATTTTAATATCTACTTTGCTTCTTGCTCCTCTTCATATAGAAGATAGCTATAACAATAGCACTACATTTATAACGAATAATACGATTAAAAATGTAGCAAATAATAATGTGATAGATGATGATATTCTAATAATAGATGATAGTGTAGATACAAATGAGAGTATAAATAATGAAGATATTACAAGTAATAACAAAGAAAATATCACTAATAATATAAGTAATAATGAAAATGTTAAGCCAAATACTTCAAATAATAATGTAAGTACTAATACAACTACTAAACCTAGTAATTCAAATAATAATACTAATACTGTTAAACCTAGCATCCCAAATAATAACACTTCTTCTAATACTTCAAAGAACAATCAAACAACTACTGAAATTATAAATAAAAACGAAGAAGTAGATAATAATACTTATGTTACTGTTTATAGAAAAAATGGTAGTGTAGTTAAATTAGAACTTGAAGAATATTTAATTGGCGTTGTTGCTAGTGAAATGCCTGCATCATTTAATAGTGAAGCATTAAAAGCACAAGCAATAGTTGCAAGAACATATGCTCTAAAAAGAATAAGTGAAAATAAAACATTAACTGATACTGTTAGTACTCAAGTATATAAGGATAATACTGAATTAAAGAATTTATGGAAAAATGATTTTAATAAGTATTATTCAAAAGTTAAAAATGCTGTAGAAAGCACTAAAGGAATTGTACTTACATATAATGGTGCTTATATAGATGCAGTGTATCATTCTACTAGTAATGGTATGACAGAAGATGCTATATATGTTTGGGGAAATGATATACCTTATTTGAAAAGTGTTGAATCTAAATCTGATAAAAATGTTTCTTCTTATAAAAGAGAAGTAACTTTTACTTATGAAAAATTATCTAACGCTTTAAATACTGAAATAAATAAAGATACTACTTTTGTTTTAGAAAGAAATTCTAGTGGTAGAGTAACTAATGTTAAAGTTAATGATATAAAGATTAAAGGTACAACTTTTAGATCTCTTTTAGGATTAAGATCTACTGACTTTACTATTGAACTTGCTAGTGATTCAGTAATAATTACTACTTATGGATATGGCCATGGTGTCGGAATGAGTCAATATGGTGCGAATTCTCTTGCTAATATGGGTTATTCTTATAAGAGTATTTTAAGCCATTATTATCAAAATATTTCTTTTACATACATATAAAAAAGAGCATTGCTCTTTTATCTATATATAGTAAGTGGATTAAATGATACACCACCTGCGCCAGGTTTTCCTTTATATGTTGCAAAGTGTAAGTGTGTTCCTGTACAAGCACTACCAGTACATCCCATAGTACCTATTTTAGCACCTCTATTTACTGTTTGACCTACTTTTACATATATTGATGCTAAATGTGCATACCAAGTGTAATAATCATTACTATGTGCTATTATTACTTGATTACCTCCTATACCATCATACCAAGATTTAGTTACAACACCATTATTTGCAGCGTATATAGGTGAACCATGTCCTGTACCACTTATATCTATTGCATCATGTAATGTACCCCATCTCCATCCATATGGACTTGTTATAATATATGGTGTAAGTGTTGGCCAATACCAATCTCCTGAATCTGGAATATCAGTTGGATCTATAGATGATGAACTCATAGTTCCTACTATCTTAACTGCGTTAATAGCTTCTTCTACTAATTCTGTTTCAGCAATCAATGCAGTAACTATTTCTCCATTTTCATACTTTATCTTTTGCGTTACTATTTGTGAACCATTTTTACCTTTTTGTTTAATTTTAGATGAACCCCATGGAAGAGAACTATCATATTCTATTTCAGTTCTATACGTGATTTCCTTTTCTTCAACAGAGTGCTCTTCTTCAACAACTGTAATAATTGGTGAGATAAGTGCAACAGATACTTCTTGCCCTATAGATAGAATATTATTTTTACTCTTTAAATCCTGATTAACAACTAATAATTCTTCTACTGCAAGTTTATTTTCTTCAGCAATACTCTCAATAGTATCCCCTGCTTTAACTATGTGATGCTTCTCTTCTATATCTTCTCCAAATAGTAAATATTTAGTTATTTCTTTCTCATCTAGAAGTATTTTTGAATCACTTGGAATAAATGTTTCCTTTATTTTTATATTTTCTTTAATATATAAATCTTCAATCTTACTACCAAGTCCATCAACTTCAGAAGCTTCTCCACTTAAAAACTCATCAACAGACTCACTTGGAACAAATGCTTTTACTACGCTTGTAACTGCATTTTCAAAATACTCTTTATTAAGTACATAAAATACTATATCCTCATCATCAGTACTACCTTCTATAATAATTTCATACCCTTTAATAGTAAAACTATCACTACCCTTTATTTTTTCATATATAGATTCTTCTGAAACTGTATTTACACTATATCCTTCAAATTCACTAATATATATACTTTTAGGAGTATATACAGTATCTACATTATATTTTTCTCTTATTTCTCTTTGCTCTTCATTTATATAATTTTCAAGTTTTTCTTTTGATTTTATTACACCAATACTTTTACCTTCTAAATACACTCTATACAATACTTCTGGATTTTCTTTGGCAAGTGTTTTAAATTCAAATATAGGTATCAAACAAAAAATTGATAACAAAAGTGTTAATACAATGCTTATCACTCTTTCTTTTTTTGACATCTTTTCACCTCTTAATTATATTATTTATCTTTCATAATACTATCTAAAACAGCATTTATCATATTTTTAACTTTTTCATCAGAGTATTCTTTAGCAAGTAAAACTGCTTCATTTATACATACAATATTAGGTGTATCAGTATAAAACAATTCATATATACCCATTCTAAGTATTGCTCTATCTGTTTTACCTAATCTATCTATTGTCCAATCTTTTAAATATTTATTCGCAATGGAATCTAATTCTTTACTTTTATCTACCACACCATATACAATTTCATTTACAAAATCATCATTAAAAGGTAATAACTCTTTTATAACTTCATCTATATTACAATCTATTTTATTAGATTTATAAACATCTATTTGATATAAAGCAGTCATAATAATTTTTCTTTTTTCACTTCTATTAGATTCTTTCATAGTTTCATCTCCTTTATGATTATATCACAATAATCATTTTTATCAAAAACATTTATTTTAAATTTTACATACTATCATTATATTTTTCAATGATAAAAATTAAAAACTCAGTTTATAACAAACTGGTCTTATATTAAAAATTATATTTTTTATTAAAACTTTTTACTATTTGTCTAAATCTTTTTTTAATTCAAATATAAAATTAAGAGCTTCTAATGGAGATGTTTCAAGTGGATTTATCTTTTTTATTTTTTCTTCTACAACACTTTCTTCTTTTTCAATTAAATCAAATGACATTTGATTTTTTATTTCAATATCACCTTTATTTTCATATGATACTAGTATTTCGTTTGCTCTTTTTATAAGTGAACTAGGTAAGTTTGCAAGTTTTGCTACATGTATTCCATAACTCTTATCAATAGAACCTTCTTTTATTTTATATAAAAATGTAATATTTCCATCTTCTTCTAATGCACTTACATGTACATTTTTTACTCTTTTAAAATGTGCTTCTAGTTTTGTAAGTTCGTGATAATGAGTTGAAAATAATGTCTTACATTTTATATTATTGTGTATATATTCTACAATAGATTGTGCAAGTGCAATTCCATCATATGTTGCAGTGCCTCTTCCTAATTCATCAAATATAATTAAACTATTTTCTGTAGCATTAGAAAGTGCAGTGTTTGCTTCTTTCATCTCTACCATAAATGTAGAATCTCCACTTACTAAATCATCAGACGCTCCTATACGAGTAAATATCTTATCAAATATGGGCATCTTACATTCTTTAGCAGGTACAAAAGAACCCATTTGAGCCATTATAACAGTTACTACAAGTTCTCTCATATAAGTAGATTTACCAGCCATATTTGGGCCTGTTATAACTAATATATCAGTATTTTCATCCATTATTATATCATTTGGAACAAACTCACTATCTAAAACTTTTTCTACAACAGGATGTCTATTATCTTTAATATATATACTTCTTTCATCAATTAAAATAGGTCTTACATAATTATTTTCTTCAGCTACAGTTGCAAGAGATTGAAGAACATCTATTTCTGCAACTATTTTTGCTACTTCTTGTATTCTTTTTATATATGTTCTAACTTTATCTCTAATTTCTATAAATAAATTATATTCTAAGTTAATGATCTTTTCTTCAGCACCCAAGATAAGTGCTTCTTTTTCTTTTAATAAAGGAGTAACATATCTTTCACAACTTGCTAGCGTTTGCTTTCTTTCATAATTATATTCATCTTTTATTAAAGAAACATTTCCTTTAGATACTTCTATGTAGTACCCAAATACTTTGTTATAACCAACTTTTAAATTTTTTATACCTGTTTTTTTTCTTTCTTCACTTTCCATGCTTATAACAAAGTCTTTACCTGATGCTCTATTTTTCTTTAACTCATCTAATTCTTCATTGTATCCATTTTTAATGATACCCCCTTCTTTAATAGTAATAGGAGCATCATCATCAATAGATAAATTTAATAATTCATACAATTCATCTAAAGAGTCAATATCAGAATGAAAGTTTAATTCTTTTAAAATCCTTTTTATATCTGGAAGAATTCTTAATGAATTTCTAAGTTGCAATAAATCCCTACCATTAGTGTTCCCATATCCAATACGTCCACACAATCTTTCTAAATCGTATACTTCAAATAAATATGTTTTTAAATCTTCTTTTAAAATAAATTCTTCTAATAATTTTTCTATTATGTCATATCTTTTATTTATTTCATCTTTATCTATAAGAGGATTTTCTATCCAATTTTTAAGCATTCTAGAACCCATTGCAGTTTTAGTCTTATCAAGTAACCATAATAATGAGAAATTTCTAGATTTCATTCTTAAACTTTCTGTTAACTCTAAATTTCTTTTAGTATGAATATCCATTCTTAAATATTCTTTATTATTTATTACTTTTACTTTTTGTAAGTGATTTAAACTTCTTTTTTGAGTATTTATTAAATATGATAATAAATGATAAATAGCACAAAGATACCTTTCATCATCTATATCTTCATATATGTTTTTATAAGAAGAAGTTTCTAATTCTATATCAAATATTGAAACATTTATTTTATATTTATTTTTTAATACATTTGTTATAGTCTTATCAAATGATGATTTTACTACTACTTCATTTAAACCTAAAGATAAAACTTCTGATACTACTCTTTCTTTTATATAAGGAGTAACAAGTGTATTAAATTCACCTGTAGATATATCAGCATAACTTATAACATAACAATAACTTAAATCAATAATGTTTCCAATATAATTGTTGCTCTTCTCATCTAAAAACTCACTATTCATCATCGTTCCTTTAGATACAATTTGAGTTACTTCTCTTTTTACAACACCCTTTGCATCCTTAGGATCTTCAACCTGTTCACATATTGCTACTTTATATCCTTTATCAATAAGTTTTTCTAAGTAAAAATTAACAGAATGATAAGGAACACCACACATAGGAATTCTTTCTTCTAAACCTGCACTTTTACCTGTTAAAGTAAGTTCTAGTTCCCTTGATGCTGTGTAAGCATCTTCAAAAAACATCTCATAAAAATCCCCTAATCTAAAAAACAATATAACATCCATATTTTCTTTTTTAATTTCAATATATTGTTTCATCATAGGAGATAATTTAGATATATCTACTTCACTAATTTTCATATACTTCACCAATAAAAGTATAACAAAAAAAGCATATTTTTTCTATACTTCATTTAAAATTAAAAATAGAAGAATTTATCTTCCATTTTATTCTTGATTCTTATTTTTCTTTTTTACTCTTACTTTAACTTTAATTGGTTCTTTTACTTCGGACATTTTAGTTTCTTCTTTATTTAACATATTAGAAATTATAATTGATAATTCTTTTAAAGATATCTTCTTTTCTCTTATAGATTCAGTCTTATCAATTACTTCTTTTTTTGCTTTTTCAATTGTACTTGCTACTCTAGAAACTATCTTTATTATTTTTGCTATATTTGAAGCAGTTAATTCTTCTTTTTCTAATAAATCAGTTTCAGTCAACATCTCATAACATTGCATTGCCTCTTTTTCATCTTTTGCATTTGTTATTACACTTAATATAGACATAATATCAGAAACAGTAAAATCATTTCTTTGTAATAATGATGAATTCATTAAAACATCATAACTATATTTTGATTGGTATTCTTCTTTACTATTTTTTACCATATCTATTATTTGATAAATTTCTTCTTCATTCAAAATTCTTTCATATAACTTAATAAATAACTTATAATAATCATTCATATCAATAACCTCCTAGCAATCGTTATTA
>CALVQZ010000033.1 GCA_944358275.1 uncultured Bacilli bacterium | reverse complement strand
AGATGAGCTTAGAAGATTAGATAATGATTTATGTATTATATTTGAAAAGGGTATAAAACCAATAAAAGCTCAAAAATATTATTATTTTAAATATAACACTGCTAATTTGGTAAAACAATATGCAGTAAACCATAATGCAAGAGAAGAAGTAGATAGAGGAACATGGAGAAAATATAATCCATATAATCCATATGTAGAAGAAAAAGAAGGTGCTAAAGAAAAAGACGTAACATCAATAGAATCTTTAGATGATTTATTTGAAGATGAAAATTTAAATAATGGAAAAGAAACATCTACTCCAAAAGTCGAGAAAAAAGTTGAGGAAAAAGAACAAGAAGAAACTTATGATATACAAAAAGAATTAGAAGCAAAATTTGATGAACTATTCGGAGCATTTGATGAGGGTAATTAAACAAAGTAGGCAGGGATAAAAACCTGCCCTTAAACTTATCAGAAAAAGTAGAATATTTGTATTAATAAGTTAAAAATTTTAAACCTAGAGAATTTAAAATCGAATATAAGAATAGTTATGGTTCATCATAAAAAAATGAATCATATAATTTGGTTTCTAATATCCAGGCATTATCACTTGAAATTTTTTGTAATTCTTTTTTTGAAATTTTTAACTTTTTAATATCAATTTTAGAAGGGTCTAAGGGAATAGTAGAAATTAGCCCCATTTTCACAATAGGAATAAAATTAGTGGTTAGTCCAGTTATAAAGCAATTAAAATAATTGGAAGTATTGGAAAAAGGGGAAGAGAGTATTATATGTACTTGTTCTAGTTTCATTTTGTCAAAACTTGTATTTTTAAAGTTCATATATGTTACAAATTTTGAAAACTCAATAGTGCCTTCATAATAATAAGTGGAATTGACAACATTATTTTTAGTACCATTATATAAGGATGCAGAATATGTATTATTTGTTCCAAATCTTAATTTTATTATTGAAGACATTAACTTATTAGAAGTTACATAATATAAATATAATGTATCAGTATTAAAAGGTAAAATTGAAGTATAAATTTCAGCAACAGAAGGAGCTAATTTTGAAATATCTATTTCTAGAACATTACATAATTCTAATACTGTAATAAAATCTGGAATAATTTCTCCTTTCTCATATTTAGAAATAGTAGCTTTAGTCTTGTAAACCATATTACCAACATATTCTAAACTTAGATGTTTTAATTTTCTTTGCTTTCTTAGAACTTCTCCTAAATTAGTATTTGTGATATCATACAAATAAATCACCACCTTAAAAGTTTCCTAGAAAGATACTTTCGAAGAAAAAAAGTCTTATTTATAAAATTTTATAATAAATTGAAGAAAAAGTCAATTGTCACGATACAAATCCGACAAAAAAAGACAAGAAAAAAGGCGGTAAAAACATGCAATATTTGACCGGGTTGAAATTTTATGGTAACATAATTGCAATGGTAAATGTAATTTACCAAATATTTTGAAAGGAGGGTACTATTATGGCATGGAAGGATAGCCAAGACTTCCGTAGTGATTATCCTGGTGGATATTCTAAAAACGGAGATGTCTATGATGGAAATGGCAATCGTATTGGATATGTTACTGGAGATGGGGATTACCGCATCAACAATGATAAGGCGAACGATGGACAGCTCTATCACAACAAAAACTGAGTAGTACCCAAACGGTGCCTGGATTTTTCTAGGCATCGTTCTTAAAAATTTATAATGTGGATAGGTAAATATGATAACAAATATTGATTTAAATAATAATTATTTTTTAAAAGTAGTTAATAACTCTAATGAATTATCAAAAAATCTTATAGATATTGAACATTTGAATATAATTGACATTCTAAAAAAAAGAACTTTTTTATTAAAAATTGATTTTAAAATTTTAAATAAAAAACATTATAAAAGAATATTAAGAAAGTTATTAAATATAAAGTGGATAATATCACATAGTAAGATAAAAATTGGAGTATCAGAAAATCTAAAAATATTACTTGGATATATAATTAACTATGATGAGGAAAATAAACAACAAAATGATTTTATTTTAGGAATTAACGCTATTTTCTATAATACAAAAAATGAAAGATATAACTATATTTATGATACAGTATGTGATTATTTAGATAGCTGCTTTTATGGAAAAAATTTATGTGATTTCCAAAATAATAAATGTGGAGAAAAAAGAAATACTTCATCACTTATTGGATGTTGTCATCACTTTAAAATTAAATGTTTAGGACCATTAACCAAACTGGTAAAATGTGAATATTTAAAAGAAGATTATACATGTAGTGCAAAATGTATAGGCTGTAAATTATTTACTTGTGATTATCTAAGGAAGAAAGGCATTAAATTTAGAATAAAAGATATCTTATTATTGGATAGTTTTTTTAATCCAATACAAAAATATTTTATAAAATATAAAGTATTTACTCCTAAATATAAAGTTATTAAATTATTATTGTTTTGGTCATAAATATAAAAAAATCCCCTTTATATAAAGGAGATTTTTTTAATATCTATACTGATAATGGTATTTCTATGTAAAAGGTTGTGCCTTCTCCTTTTGTTGTTCTATAAGTAATATTCCCATTAAAGTGAGCTTTTATATTTGAGGAAGACATAAATAGACCAAGCCCTGTTCCATTTTTTCCTTTTGTTGTAACCATTTCTTTAAATAATTTTTCTTGAACTTCATCAGGTAAACCACCTGCAAAGTCTTGAATAGCTATAAGTAAATTATTCTGTTTTTTAGATAATGTAAGATTTATTTCATTATTTGGCATACCACCATAAGCTTGTATTGCGTTTGAAATAATATTATTTATAACTTGTACCAAACTATTAATATTTCCGTTAATAATGGTATTTTGATCTAAATTAATGTATGTGTTTAAAGTAGTTAAGGAATTCTTTAGTTCGTGTTTCATTAATATATCTACATATTTTACAAGTTCTTGGATAGTAAAACCATTAAACATATTGCTATCTGAAAATGCAACAGCTTGTCCTTTAACAGCAGTAATAATATCAGACATATAAGATAAAT
>CALVQZ010000032.1 GCA_944358275.1 uncultured Bacilli bacterium | reverse complement strand
TTAAGCCATCATTCCTTTCCGCCTCGCTTGAGGCTCGTTGTCAAGGCACACATAGGAATGAAAATTAGTACCTTACAACTTTATTTATTTGTTTTTTAATTATATAATAACCTTGAAGGAGTATGTACTACAAAGCACGTGGAGGTGAGTTGCAGATTTCCTGTAACTCTTAGGATCAAATCAGTATGTTAAGCAGTGCAAATGCAGTTGTTTCAAGCACACATAAGTAGTCCTTTAAGGCTGTAGGTTAATCATTGACTTTAGTTAATTCTTAGTGTTAACTGCATAGACAACTTACTCCTTCAAAAATATATTTGAAAGGAAGTTTATTTATGGAAGTTATTTATTCAAAAGCATGTGGTGTTGATGTGCACAAAACATTTATAGTTGCTGTCATTTGTGACTCAACTTCCATCACACCTAAATATTTAAGAAAACGTTTTTCTACCTTTAATAATTCACTAATTCAATTTAGAAATTGGTTAATAGAAAACGACTGTCAAAATGTATGTATGGAATCTACTGGTAAATACTATATTCCTGTATACAATGCATTAGAAGGTTATATCTCTAATGTCGTCGTTGCTAATCCTAAATGGGTTAAATGTATTAAAGGTGAGAAAGACGATAACAAGGATGCAAAATGGATTGCAGACTTGTTTAAGTTAGGTATTGTTCGTTCTAGTTTTATTCCTAATAAAGATTTTAGAATCTTAAGAGAATATACTAGATATCTTTACAAACTTACCTGTAATAAATCTTCTGAAAAGAATAGATTTACTAATGCTCTTACCGTTGGTAATTGCAAGCTTGATATGGTTTTCTCTGATATCTTTGGTAAATCTAGTCAAAATATTATTGACATCATTTTAAATAATGATTCTTTTTCAGATGAAGATATTATACGTTGTCTTCGTAAAAATTGCAAATCTTCTAAAGATGACATTATATCTTCTATTACTGGTATTGCTTTTACTCATGAACAAAAACTAAGAATTAAAATTGTCAAAGACCATATTGATTATTTAACTAATCAAATTAATCAGTTAAGAGATATTGTTGATACTTTAGTTGCTCCTTATGAAGATTATATAAATCTTCTTATAACAATTCCTGGTGTTGACAGAAATTCTGCAATTACTATTCTTTCGGAAATTGGCACTGATATGTCTCAATTTTCTAGTCATTACAAACTTGCTTCTTGGGCTGGACTTGCTCCTGGTTGTAATGAATCTGCTGGCAAAAAGAAATCTGTTAAAATTTCCCGTGCTGGCGTTTATCTTAAACCTTGTTTAGTTGAGGTCGCACACTGTGCTGTTAAAGATAAAACTAACACTTACTATGCCAATAAGTTTAACAAAATTTCTAAACGTCGTGGTAAAAAACGTGCCATCATTGCCATTGCTAGAAAGATTTTAGTTGCTATCTATCATATGCTATCTACTGGAGAGGTTTGGAATCCGTGTGATTTAGATAGTAATGAAACCTCTGATAAAGATAGAATAAAATATACCAAAAACAACTTTAAACAATCTCTTAAACAATTAATATCTTTAGGACTTACATCGGATGAACTCATTAATTTAGTAAATCAGAATGCCAAAATTGAATAGTTGAATTTTAACTTTAACGTGGGGTAAGGGGAAGTCTGCCCTTTTTTAGGATTTGTTCCTAAAATAAATTTAATTTTATTTTTCAGATTAAACCTCACTTATAAATAAATATTACAAATTTAATAATTTTTGTATCTAATTATTAATTTTTATTTTCCACTCTTCATATGGAATAAAATTAAAATTAATATTTAAATTTAAATTATAAGCCATTTTATATATTGGACCATAATATTCATCTGCAAAGTTTCCTTCTCCGTGTATGTATTCTTTATAAGGAAGGACTGGAACATCTATTTCTGTATTTCCTAAATTATTTTGTTCAACTATATAATTTAATCTTTTCATATCAACATAATGTATATAGCCATATACAGAAACATAATAAGTTGTTAAAACTAATAAAGAAAAACAACTTATTTTTGTAATTAAATTTTCGATTTTTAAATTGCTATATTTATATAAAGTGCATACTAACATTACTTCTAAAATGTATATTACAAAAAAATTTCTTCCTCCTATTGGTGTTACAACACATAACGGCGCAACTAAACCTATAATTATAATATAGTATAGTAATATTTTCCCTAAATCTTTTTTTGGATATATTAAATATGTCGTTAACAAAATAATAATGCAGTATAAGATTGAAATTAAAGTATTAAAAATTGAAGTGTAACTTAATAATATTCTCCAATCCGGATTAAAATGATATACTAAAGTGTAGTTAATATACAATAATTGGTATATAAATAGTAAAGTAACTATTTTTTTATTTCTAGCTTTATAGTTTTGTTTATTTTTATAATAATATATAAACATAAAGATACTTATTAAAGTCATTATAACTATATTGTCAAAAATAAGAAATTGGTGAATTGTACTTTCTAAATTTGTTCCTATTGTATTAATTAATTCATTAATACTATTAGCATATGTTCTATATCCATCTGTTCCATCAATAACTTTAAAATAGGATGGATGAATAAACATAGTTAGTGCTCCTAATACAGTACTGATAAA
>CALVQZ010000031.1 GCA_944358275.1 uncultured Bacilli bacterium | reverse complement strand
TGAAGTATCTACAACTTCACCATTTTCCCAACTAATAGTTGGCTCTTCTCCAGTCCAATCTTCATATCCTGGATCTACAAATTCACCTCCTACATTTACATAAACACCATATTCATCTTCTTTATCTCCTACTAAAGTAACATTCGTATAATCAACAATACTAGTATACGCAAACTCAGTTTTGTCTATTGCAACAACCATTATAATCCCACTTTTTCTTTCAAGAGTTTTTATATACCTTCTTAATGTTGCATAAAATTCATTTGAATAATCACTTGCATATAAAAAATTTAAATCAATCAAATATATCTCTGTAACATTATATTCTTCTTTTATCCTAGTAAAATAATTAGATTCATATTTTGAATCATTTGTAAGATTTACATATGGATTAGTCTCTGATAAACCTGTAATATCTATTTTATCTATACTTTCAAAATACTTTTGAATATTAGCAAGTGCGTTTATTGCAGCTACTGTATTATAATTTTCACTTTCTACAAACCCATAATATACAGATGTAAAAAGTTTAAACACGATAAGTAAAACTGTTGCTACTATAGAAATTACAATCATTGTTTCTGATAAAAAAAACCCATCTTTATTCTTTATTCTCATATAAATCACTCCAAGACATTGATATTTTATATTTTTTATTATATAATAATTTTATAAATAATACCATATGTATTTTTATAAGTTTGTAAAAAAAGAATAAATTGGAGGGCTTTATGATTAAAACTTTTGATTATGAGAAGTTGCCTGTTGTTGAAGTTGTTAATGAAATACTATATGACGCATCAAAAAGAGGAGCTAGCGATATACATTTTGACCCTGAAGAAAATGAAATGTTAGTAAGAATTCGTATAGATGGTGAACTTTTAAATTATACCACTATTCCAAATGCCTTAAAGAAAAATTTAATAACTCGTGTTAAAATTATATCTGGGATGAACATTACTGAAGTAAGACTTCCTCAAGATGGAGCAATTAAGCAAACGATTAAAGATGTCAATTTAGATCTTCGTGTATCTTCTTTACCAACAAATGAAGGTGAGAAAATAGTTATTCGTATTCTTGATTATTCTATGAGTTTAAAAGGAATCGAATATTTAGGTTTTAGTGAAAGAAATTTTAAAAAAGTTTCTAAACTCATAAATGTGCCTTCTGGAATTATATTAGTTACTGGTGCGACTGGTAGTGGTAAATCTACAACTGTTTATTCTATTTTGCAAAAATTAAATAAATCTGAAACTAACTTAATTACTGTTGAAGACCCTATAGAAATGAATATTGCTGGTATAAATCAGGTTCAAGTTAATAGTGAAATTGGACTTTCATTTGCTAATGTACTTCGCTCTATATTAAGACAAGACCCTGATATAATAATGATAGGTGAAATTCGTGACAATGAGACTGCTAGAATTGCTGTTAGAGCATCTATTACTGGACACTTAGTATTATCTACAATACACACTAATAACTCATTAAATACTATAGAACGTCTTTTAGATATGGAAGTTGAAAGATACTTACTTGCTAGTGCTCTTGAAGGTATTATTTCTCAAAAATTAGCAAGAAGATTGTGTGATAAATGTAAACAAAAAAGACCTACTAATGATTATGAAAAAGAAATATTTAGAAAAGTCTTTGGAATGGAAGTAAATGAAATATATTCTGCACAAGGTTGTGAAGAATGTGGTAATGGTTATAAAGGACGTATTGCACTACATGAAGTTCTTCTTATAACACAAGAAATAAGAGATGCAATATCAAATAATATGCCTAAAGATAAATTACGTGCTTTAGTATATAATACTGATGTTAATACATTATTACAGGATGGTCTTGAAAAGGTTATAAATGGATATACTACATTTGAAGAAGTAATTAAGCTTATTGAATTAGATGATGATCTTGAAAACAATAATACTACTTATAAATTTAATTTAAATAAGGCATTAGAACAAACAGAATTATCAAAGACAAGTCAAATAAATACAAATCAAATAAATGATGCATTAAATAAACCTACAACACCTACAGTAAACGATGATTTATTCATTGATGATGATTTATCAAAAACACAAGTTTTAGACATATAAAAAGAGCAAAAACTGCTCTTTTTTTAACATAATCTTTTTGTCATTATTCTTCTTAGTGCACTTCCAAAACTTCTTCCTATATCAAATACCATATTAACTCCTCTTATTATACTTGAAATTACTGCACCAGATAAAGAACCTCCTACTACTACATTTAATTCATATTTTGATAACTCTCTCATCATACCTCCTTAATTACATTTTAGTGGTCTTGTAAAACCATCTAAAAATCCTATTATAAATGCGATTATTCCTCCAAAAGCAAAATACTTGAAAGTACCACCACCACTTATATCATTTAATTCTCTTTTTGATAATTCTTGCATATTACCTCCCTATCAAAATTTAAGATTTTATCAAATAAACTAGTACATACTTTAGAGTGACTTATATATATTATAGTTATATTATTAAAATTATTTATTACGTCACTCATAATCTTATACTCATCCTCTTCTTCTATACCACTTAAAGATTCATCTAATATTATTATTTTACTATTTTTCAGTAAAACTCTAGCAAGTATAATCTTTTGTTTTTCACCCTTACTTAAATTACTACCCTCTTCTTCTATAATACTATCTAAGTTTAAGTTTTTTTTATTTAAAATATTATTTACACCTGTTATTGATAATATTTTATCTATATTATCTTTTTTATTATCTAAGACTATATTATTTAATATACTATCATTAAATAACTTCTCTTCTTCTGATACATATGTAATAATATTATCAACTGAAATATCGTTAATATCATTATTATCTATCTTTATCATATTTCTTTTTACTTCATACACTTTACTAAGTAGCTTAAATAATGTAGATTTGCCACATCCACTTTTTCCAACTACCATTACTTTATCTTTAAAATTTATTCTATAATTTATATTACTTAAAACTTTATCATATCCATTATAAGAAAAAGATAAATTATTAAATGAAATATTAAAATCATTACAAATATCTAACATTTTTCTTTCTGTATTTATACTATAAATCTCACTAACTCTTTTAATCGCATTAGCACCATTTTTAACTACTTTGCTTAACTCACATACTTCTGTTAGTGGTTCTATAAAATATAAAGTTAGTGAATTAAATAATATTAAATTACTAAGAGTAATTTCGCCTTTAATAACTAAACTATTTCCAATATACAAAATAGTATTTAATCCAATAAATAGTAATATATTTTTAATAAAGTTAATATTTGTATACTTTTTTTCATAATTTATACTGCTAGTTACAAATAAATTATATACTTTATTAAATCTATCATTTCTTAGATTTCTTATATTCATGTTTTTAATTGTATTTATATTATTTATATTTTCTAATAATATCGTATTCTTATATGAATTACACTCTTGATTATCTTCTATTAGTCTTTTTATTTTTTTATCATAAATAATAATTACTAATAAATATATTAGACATACGAAAGAAAACATTATAAATAAATTAAAATTTATTTTAGATAATATAATTGAAGTGGATACTAACAATAAAGCATCGATAAAAAAGCATATTGGCACCTTTACAAGAAGGTCTTTTACATACTCTAAATCATTAAATTTTGTAATTATATCTCCTTTTGTTCTACTATTAAAATAGTAATATGGAAGTGATAATAATTTATTATGTGTATTTATATTAAGTTCAGTTAAAATTTTATTTTCTAATTTTATAATCATATTATTACGAAATAAATCATTTATTTCTTTAATAATAATAATATTTATAAAGAATATAAAGATTGATAATAAGTTATTAAAATCTATAAGTGCTTTAAAATAATAACTACTAACTAGACTTAAAATTATTGAAAAAAATGAAAGTAATAATACCATTAAATATAAATTTTTATCTTTTTTTACTATAGATACAAAATAATGAAGGTAATTTTCTTTAATATAATCTAGTTTTCTTCTTGGTTTTAATTCTATAGCTACTTTGTTCCATATATCTAAAAATTGTTCTTTAGTATATACTTTTTTTCCAAGATAAGGGTCAAAAACTACTACAGATTTTTCGTTAACTTTATAAAGTACGATGTAATGATTATATACGTTTTTTAAAGTTACATGGCATATTAAAGGCTTTGTAAGAAGCATTAAATCTTCATAATTACATCTTAATCCCCTACTATCAAAACCTAATTTAATAGATGCATCTATTAAATTCAGTGCACTAATACCATTATGATTACATTTTGTTAAATATCTAATATTTTCAAATGTATTACATCCTTTATAGTACTTTATAATAGATAATAAACACGCAACTCCACAATCTTTTGTATTTCTTTGATAAACACCACATCTCATCTTACCACTCCCTACTTAAATATTAAGTAAAAGTGTGTTAAATTCCCCTAAAAAAAATAAATATTTCTTTATTTGAAATATCCATTTTCTACATAATTACTTTCATTTTCTACAATAAATGCTTTTTTATCATTATCTTTTATTAAGCGCCTTAATTCTTTTTCTTTCTTCTTTTCTACTGTTATATACAACATATATTTTGCTTTAGTATTATATCCATTACAGTTTATAACAGTAACTGCATATCCTGATTTTCTAAGAATATTAGTTAAATTTTGATTCTCAGTAAATACTTGAACTTCTACTTTTCCAGTTATAAGTATATCTGATAAATAACTTCCAATATATGTACCTGTTGCAAATCCAAGTGAATATGAAATTGCAACAAAAATACTATTTTCATCTGTTTGAAGTGCTTCTTTTACAACTAAAAACCATACTAAAACTTCAACAAAACCTATGGAAGCTGCTATCATTCTTTTTCCTTTTACTGTAAAAAGTGTTCTTATCGTACCTAATGAAACATCTATAATTCTAACAAAAAATATTTTTAAACATAATAATAACATATATATCACCATTATTAGTTTGCCAAAATATTAAAAATATATTATTATTATATTAGAAAAAGTAATAATAACTGTATATTTTAAATATCTTTTAATTAGAATATAAACTTATGTGAGGTTTTTATGAAAAAATATATTCCAAATATTCTTACTACATATAGACTAATTGTAGGATTCTTAATACCTATTTTGTTTTTTAATAATCAATATAATTTGCTTTCTATATTATTTATAATTGCTCTTTTATCAGATGCGATCGATGGTGTTCTTGCAAGAAAATGGAACGCGACTTCTACTTATGGTAAAGTTTGTGATGCGATTGGTGATAAACTAATTGCTCTATCAGCATCTTTTACATTTATAATAACAGTTAATAAATACTTTTTTATAACTTTGATATTAGAAATAATAATTGTTATTATAAATGGTATTAAGTTTATAAAGTGGAAAAGTTTTAAAGACAAAAGTTTTTCTAAACATAAAAGTTCAATTTATGGAAAAATTAAAACTTGGTTCTTATTTATATCTTTATTTGTAGGATATATATCTTATAAATTTAATATTTTTTCAAAATTTATTATTCCTCTAATAGTATTAACATCTATTATGCAGATAATAACTGCTATAAATTATGCATTAAAAAAAGATGATAAATCATCCAATTAAGTGACTTAAAAATAGTATTACAACTCCTAAAATGGTACTTATAAGTACTATTTTTTTATCTTTTGATTCTATTAGTTTAGGAAGTATTTCTATTATATTTATATATATAAGCATACCTATTGTAATAGATAATAATACACCTATAACTATTTCATTAGTAAAATTAAATAATGCCATTATAAGTCCACCTACAAATGTAGATAATGAAATAAGAATAATTATAATGTTTGATTTTTTTCTATTTTCAATTGACTTATAAAAGGTAGAACTTATTATCATTCCTAAAGGAATATTATGCATACCTACACCTATACTTAAAAGTATTCCTAAATTAAGTGAAGTATTTACTGTATTATATACAGCCATACCTTCTATTATATTGTGAATTATTATAGCAATACTAGATACGATACCTATATGCATCAAATGATCTTCTTCATCTTCATCATTATGATCTGGTATAAATTTATCAAGTACTTTTAAAATAAGTAATCCAACTAGTGATAAACCTATTATTATTAAAATACTTATAATAGGATTAAATTTTTCATTAAATACTTCGTATACTTCAGGTAATAATTCAATAAGTATTAAAGATATCATAACTCCAAATGCCATAGATAAAGATATAAGCAAAAACTTATCTTTATTTTTAAATATGTGGATTATAAATGCTCCAAATAAAATAAATAAACCTAAAGCTAATGTTACTAAAATTCCAATAATGTTCATAAAATCACCAAAAACATTATACATTATATTTAAAAAAAATTACATATTTTTTATATCTTTTTTATTAAATATTAAATTTGTTATATATAAAAATATAGAAAAATACAAAAAACACATTATTATCGATGTATAGATATCAGCATAACTATTCTTTGGTATCATACCAAATAAATATTGTGTAAAATCCCAATGAATAAATATTAAATATTTTACTAATTTTGTAGTTAGATTCATTACTATTGGACTTATAAAATATATAATTATTCCAAATATTATACTTAATGCATTACTTAAAGTAAGTGTAGATATAAAGAATACTAATGTCATTATTATTATAAACATAGGCATCTTTGCTAATACTGTTATTAGTAAATAATAAAATATATTATATTCTTCTATCATATTAATATTAAAATTATAAACTATAACGGGTATATCTAAAGATGAAAATGAGAATATTATACCACCAGATATAAGTTGCATAATAATTGTAATAAGTACGATAAATATAATCATTATTAAACATGTAATATACTTTGATAGTATTATTTGAGTTTTAGTATATGGAGTTAATAATAACTTTTTTATAGTACCTTTATTAAACTCACTAGATAAAATATTTGCACTAAATATTACTATAATAAGTACGATAAATAATTCATATTCAGTAAATAAATTAACAAGTATTCCTCTTGTATCATTCATCTTATTTGAATCTATCTTATTATCTAATATATACTTATTTATATTCATTTTAGATAAATTATCATAGTACTCATATAGTTTATTATCTTTTATATCTTTTTCTAATATATAATTATATTCCATATATTTAACAGAATAATAATATTTTAAATAATCTTCTATTGCTGTATTTAAGTATGAAGATTCATAACTTATATTATTATCTAATCTATATTTAAGCATATCTATCTCACTTAAAATAATCTCTTTTAAGAACTTAGAATTAGTCATATTAAGTTCTTCTTCTTTTTTATTTATTTCTTCTTTTACAAAATATTTCCAATCATCTTCTTCAAACTTTTTTATATAATTATCATACTCACTCTCTAACTTTTTTAGTAGTTCAGTATTACTTTCATTATATTTATTATCTATTATTTCGCTTATTAAATTACGCACATTACTTTTAATAAAGTACCCTTGCCATGAATATTCTCCATATTTTTCATATAATTCATATTCCATAAGTTTTTTTCTCAATAACAGTATATATTCATTATCTACACTATTATCATCTATATTTTTTAATTCTTCTTTCACGCTTTTTAAAAGACTTGAATCATATGAAGAACTTTTAATATTACCTTTTTCATCTAACTCTTTCTTATATAATACATTAGTAAATATTACTGCAAAAAATAATATAATAAAAATTATATATGTACTTTTTTTATAAAATATTTTTATTAGTTCATTTTTTATTAAGTTAATCATTTTTTTCTCCTGTAATCTTTAAAAATGCATCTTCTAAAGATATTTCTTCTTCTTTTACTGAATATACTTTTATATTGCTTTTTATTAAGCTCTCTATTACAAGTGGTATAAATTCTTTATTACAATACACTTTTAAATTTGTTTTATCTATAATATTGTTTTTAAATAATAAATTAACCTTACTAGTATCATCTACTTCTATTAAGTAGCATAATTCACAAGTTTTACTTTTAAATTGATTTATGTGTGAAAACTCAATTATTTTACCTTCATTTATAATGCATATCTTGTTACAAAAATTATCTAATTCACTTAATATATGACTAGATATAAATATAGAAACACCTTCTTCACTTAAGTTTTTTAATATATCTTTTAGCTTTTTTATTCCATTTGGATCAAGTCCATTAGTAGGTTCATCTAAAAGAAGTAAATTAGGATTATTTAAAATAGCATCTGCTATACCAAGTCTTTGCTTCATACCTAGTGAATATTTAGATACTTTATCTTTTATTCTACTCTCTAAATTTACTAATTTTACTACTTCATCTATTCTATTATCATCTATATTTTTATATAATCTTGCTTTTAATTTAAGATTTTCTAACCCTGATAAATACATATAAAAATCAGGATTTTCTACAACTGCTCCTACTTTTTCTATTGCACTAGTATAATCTTTAATATCATAGCCATTTATACATATACTTCCAGAATTAACTTTATAAAGCCCTAATATAGACTTTATTAAAGTAGTTTTACCTGCACCATTTTTACCAATAAAACCAAAAATATCTCCCTTTTCTATTTCAAAAGATATATCATCTAGTATCACTTTATTACCCATCTTTTTAGTAACATTACTACATTTTAAAATTATCTCTTTCATATTCACCTCGTAGTTATAATATATAGGATAACTTAGTAATATTCCCCTAAAAAAAATTGAAATTTTAAATTCAATCTTTTTTTAAACTTCTATAATATTCATATCTTTCTTTTACATCTTCTTTTAGTTTCTCAAATAATTCTTTAGATTTTTCTTCATTAACAATTTTTAATGCTTGAAATCTATTTTCATTTTCTATAAATTTATCTATTAAACTAAAGTCTGGTTCTTTTGAATCTAGATGAAATTCTTTAGTCTTACCATTATATCTAAATATTGGATAATATCCTGATGCGACTGCTAGTTTTTGTTGTTCTATAGCATTTTCCATACCAGATTTTATTCCATGATTTATACAATGAGAATACGCGATTATTATAGCTGGTCCATCATGCTTATCTGCTTCTATAAATGCTTTTATAGTAGCATTCATATTAGATAGTGAAACTTGTGCTACATAAGCATTCTTATAACACATTGCTATTCTTGCTAAGTCTTTTTTACAATTTTCTTTACCACTTGATGTAAACTTAGCAATAGAACCTCTATTTGATGATTTTGATGATTGTCCTCCTGTATTCGAATATACTTCTGTATCTAATACTAAAATCTTAGCATTATCATTAGTAGAAAGAATATGATCTATACCACCAAATCCAATATCATAAGCCCAACCATCTCCACCTAATATCCATATATTTCTATATATTATATATTCTTTTAAATCAGATAACTTAGTTTCTGAATAATCTATATTATCATATACTTCTTTAGTAATATCATAATCATCATAATTATCTAGCCATTTTTTAAACAATTTTCCATTTTTGGTATCTAACTCGCTTTCCATAATCTTTTTTACTTTTGCTCTATTAGCATTATAAGAAAGTAACATACCATATCCAAATTCTGCATTATCTTCAAATAATGAATTTGCCCAAGGAATTTTATATGGAATACTTGGAAATGACGCACCATAAATGGATGAACATCCAGTAGCGTTTGCAATAGCAATTCTACTACCAAATAATTGAGTTAGTAATTTAATATATGGAGTTTCACCACAACCTGCACATGCTCCACTAAACTCAAATAAAGGTGTTTTAAATTGTGTACCTTTTACAGTATTATTTATTTGTTCTTTCTTTTCACTTACCTTTTGTAAATATTCAAAATTTTTATTATCAGGCACTTTATCAAATGGTTCCATAGTTATCGCATGTGCTGGACAAATATTCGCACATAAAGAGCATCCTGTACAATCTAATTTAGATACTCCCATAGTATATTGATATTTTGAGCCAATCGCATTTCTTAAATTACCCTTTAATGATTTTGGTGCTTTACTAACTTCTTCTTCATCTAAAAGATAAGGCCTTATAACTGCGTGTGGACATACGAATGAACACTGATTACATTGAATACATTTATCTTTATTCCATACAGGTACATTCTCTGCAATTCCTCTTTTCTCATATTCAGTAGTACCACATATATAAGTACCATCTTTATAAGGAAGAAAATCACTTACTTTAAGTTTATTACCTTCTAGTGAACTAATCATATCAAATACTTTATTATTCTTTTTTGCTTTACTGTCTAAAAATTCTATATCATTAAATTTTACTTTAATTTCCTTTAAATAATCTAGAGCTTCTTCTGTTACTTTTATATTAGAATTTACAACAGATTCCCCTTTTTTCATGAATCTTTTCTTTATACTTTCTCTTACATTATCTATATATTTAGAATATCCAATTACATCTAATATACAAGTTTCTAATATAGTACTTATCTTATTTTTTAAGCCATACTTATTAGCAAGTTTATAAGCATCTATTACATAAAATTTAATTTTTCTTTCAATTAAAATCTTCTTTATATCTCCACTAAGCATATCTTCTATTTCTGATGAAGATAATGAACTTACAAATATAAATGTACCATTTTCTCTAATATTAGATAACATATCATATTTTGAAAGATAACTTTCTTTTGAGCATACGACTAGACTAGGATTATCAATATAATATGCACTTCTAATTGGACTATCTGATATTCTTATATGACTTCTTGTAATTCCACCAGATTTCTTTGAATCGTATTGAAAATAACCTTGTACATAAGAATCAGTATTATCACCTATTATCTTAAGTATATCTTTTGAACAACTTACCATACCATCTGAACCATATCCATATACAAGAAATTCTTTTGAATTATTTTTTACATGATATTTACTAACAGGAATACTTAAATTAGTAACATCATCTTCAATACCAACAGTAAATCCATTAAATGCATCTTCTTTTAACATAAAATCATATACTGCTTTTATATGAGATGGATTAGTATCCTTACTAGATAAACCATATCTACCACCTAATATTCTAGGTTTATCTTTCTTATCCACAAATAAACTTACAACATCTAAATATAAAGGTTCTCCACTAGCACCTGGCTCTTTTGTTCTATCTAACACTACTAAATCTGTTACAGAAGAAGGTAATACATCAAAGAAATATTTAGATGAAAAAGGTCTATACAAATGTACTTCAATAAGTCCAATATCTTCATTTAAATCATCTATTACTTCTCTTATAGTTTCACAAACTGATCCCATTGCAACAATTACTCTTTTAGCATTTTTGTTTCCATAGTATTCAAAAGGAGCATAGTTTTTACCTGTCTTTTTGTTTATTTTCTTCATATAATCATTTACAATATCTGGAAGTTTATTATAGTCTTTATTTCTAACTTCTGCCATTTGAAAATAAACATCTTCCATCATAGCAGTACCTTTTACCTTTTTGTTTATACTAAGTGCCCTATTTCTAAAATCACTAATTTTTTTATAATCAATTAAGTCTTTAATATCATCTTTTTCTAATGCACTTATTTTAGATAATTCGTGACTAGTTCTAAAACCATCAAAAAAGTTTATAAAAGGAAGACTTGATTTAATAGATGATAAGTAAGAAACAATAGTTAAATCTGAAACACATTGTGTAGAAGATGATGCCATAATTGCAAAACCTGTTGGTCTTACTGCATAAATATCTTGATGATCTCCTAAAATACTAAGAGCATGAGTAGCAATACTTCTTGCAGCAACATTTATAACACAAGGTAACATTTCACCTGCTATCTTATACATATTTGGAATCATTAAAAGTAGTCCTTGACTTGCTGTAAAAGTAGTAGCAATATTTCCATTAGTAAGTGCTCCATGAACAAAACCAGCAGCACCCGCTTCACTTTGCATCTCAACAACCTTTACAGGCATATCAAAAATATTACGTCCAGAACCGTGAAGTGCGCGAGCAA
>CALVQZ010000030.1 GCA_944358275.1 uncultured Bacilli bacterium | reverse complement strand
TAATAAACTTATATTTTAAGAATAAAATAAAATGTATAAATTTAATTTAAATGTTCTATGAAATATGATATAATTTTTACGAAAGGAGTATACAGTATGTTTTTAATTATAATTATCGTTGTTGTTTTATTATGTTCAATTAAACAAATTTCAGAATATGAAAGAGGTATTAAGTTTACTTGTGGTAAGTTTAGCAGTGTTATGACACCTGGTTGGAAGCTCGTTTTTCCAATATTTCAATCATATAGTAAAATTGATATAAGAACTAAGGTAATAGATGTTCCAGAGCAAGAAGTAATAACTAAGGATAATGTATCTGTTAAAATCAATGCAGTTATTTATTACAACATATTTGATGCATCTAAAGCATTACTTTGTGTTGAGAATTTTCATTATGCGGTTAGTCAACTTGCACAGACTACGATGAGAAATTCAGTAGGATCTGTTACATTAGATGAATTGTTAAGTTGTAGAGAAAAAATTTCTGAAACGATTTGTGAAATTGTAGATAAAGCAACTGATGAATGGGGTGTTAAGGTTCATAATGTTGAGTTAAAAGATGTTTCTTTGCCTGGTGAGATGAAAAGAGTTATTGCTAAAGTAGCAGAGGCAGAAAGAGAAAAACAAGCAGTTATAACTAAGGCAGAAGGTGAACTTGAAGCATCTAAGAATTTAGCAGAAGCAGCTTCTACATTATCAAAATCAGCTGGAGCATTACATTTAAGAACATTATCTACTATCAATGATGTTTCTTCTGATCAATCAAATACAATAATTTTTGCTCTTCCTATAGAAGTTTTAAGAGCGTTTGAAAATTCTAGTGTAGAAAAGATAGTAAAATCAATTACAGATAATACAAAAAAATAAAGAAAGGCTTCCTAGTCTTTTTTTAAGTGATGAAATATATCGTAATTTTTATAAAAATATAGTTAATTTTTTCTTTTAAAAAATAAATATTTATGTTATGATATAGGTGTATTCTAGGAGATGATAAAAATGGGTTTTAAGATTAAAGATATATTTAGTGGTGTTTCTGATGATAATGAAGCAGATAATGAGTATTATTCTATCTCAACAGATGAAGCGCTAAAAAGTACAAGTGGTGAAGGAAGTAAACTTATTCTTTTAGAACCAAGAGCATATTCTGAGTCACAACAAATTGCAGATCATTTAAAAAGTAGACATACTGTTGTTGTTAATTTAAAAAGAGTAACAACAGATCAAGCTAAGAGAATAGTAGATTTTCTTAGTGGAACTATTTATGCTATTGGTGGTGATTTGCAAAAGATAGGTGGGGGCATATTTTTGTGTACTCCAAATAATATAAATGTACAAGGTAAAATATCAAATGATAATGAAGATAAAAGAGAAAAGGTGCATGATAATAGCGATATAGATATTGAGTGGTAATTTTTAGTTGAGGTGAGAGTATGAAAAAGTTTAAAAGAAGTTTAAATGGATATGACATAAATGAAGTTAATTCATTTATTGATGATGTAATAAGAAGAGTAGAGTCTATTTTAAAAGAAGAAGAACAAATTAAAAATGAAATGAGAACTAAAGAATTAAGAATTAAAGAACTCGAAGCTTCTATTGAACATTATAAATCTATAGAACAACAACTCAATACCTCTATAATTGCTGCACAAGAAAATGGAGAATACATAAAAAGACTTGCAAAATCTGAAAGAGATGCTATAATAAATGATGCAAGAAAAAATGCAAATAGGATTGTTAGTGATGCGCTTATAAGAGCTGAAAAAACTGAATATGAGGCGCAACTACTTAAAAAGAACATAAATATGTTTAAAAGTAGAGTAAGAACTATGCTAAATCAACAATTAGATTTAATTGAGGATTTAGATAAAGAAGATATTTAAATTATATGATGGAGACGATATATTACAAAACTTAAAGAGAACTTGAGTTGGTGTGAACAAGGAAGATAAGTAATATATAGATCACTCTTGATAATTCTTTCTTAAAGGAAAGAACGGAATAAACCGTTATTTAATTAAGTGCATAGAATCTATGAACTAAGGTGGTACCGTGCATAAGCACCCTTAGATTATAGATTTTTTTATATATAAGGAGGACGTATGAAAAAGTTTAAAGAATTAGAAAAAGAAAAGGTAAGTGTAGTTGAAAAAAATACATTAAATTATTGGAAAGAAATAGATATTTTAAATAAGACTATTGAAAATAGAAGCAAAAGTAATAATTTTGTATTCTATGATGGACCTGCTACTGCTAATGGTATGCCTGGTGTGCATCATATGCTAGCAAAACTATTAAAAGACTCTATATGTAAATATAAAACTATGAAAGGATATAGAGTTTTAAGAAAAGTAGGGTGGGATACTCATGGACTTCCTGTTGAATTGCAAGTAGAAAAAGCACTAGGTTTTTCATCAAAATCTGATATTGAAAAATATGGTATTGAAAAATTTAATGCAAAATGTAAAGAAAGTGTTTGGGAAAATGAAACTGCTTTTAGAAAATTAACAGAAGAAATGGGACAATTTATAGATTTAGAGCATCCTTATGTAACATATGATAATAATTACATCGAAACAGAATGGTGGATATTAAAGAAATTTTTTGATGCTGGTCTTATCTATGAAGGATATAAAATATTACCATATTGTCCTAGATGTGGTACAGGATTAGCGTCTCATGAAGTGGCACAAGGATATAAAGATGTATCTGTAAATACAGTTACTGTTCCTTTTAAATTAAAAAATGAAGACACATATTTTCTAGTATGGACAACTACACCATGGACACTTATTGCTAATGTTGCAATATGTGTTAATCCTGATGAGGATTATATTAAAGCAAAATCTAAAGGATATAACTTTATAGTAGCAAAAAGTCTTGCTGATAAAGTGTTAGGTAGTGAATATGAAGTTATTAAAACTTATAAAGGTAAAGACTTAGAATATATTGAATATGAACAATTATTACCATTTATCGATGTATCAAAAAAAGCATTCTTTGTAGTATGTGATACATATGTAACTATGGAAGATGGTACAGGTCTTGTTCATATTGCACCAGCTTTTGGACAAGATGATTATGAAGTTGGAAAAAGATATGGCTTACCTGTTTTAAATCCTGTTTCTGAAGATGGTAAATACACAGAAGGTCCATGGAAAGATACATTTGTAATGGATTCTGAATTAGAAATAAATATAATTAAATATTCAAAAGAGAACGATAAACTATTTAAAAAAGAAAAATTAAATCATAATTACCCACATTGTTGGAGATGTAATACACCACTTCTTTATTATTCAAAACCTAGTCTTTATATAGAAACTACTAAATTTAAAGATAAGATAATAGAAAACAATAATAAAATAAATTGGTATCCATCTTATGTAGGGGAAAAGAGATTTGGTAATTGGCTTTCTAATATGAATGATTGGGCTATATCTAGAAATAGATATTGGGGAACACCTATACCTCTTTGGAAATGTGAATGTGGACATATGGAAATGATTGGCTCAAGAGAAGAGTTAATAGAAAAATCTATCGAGAAAATAGATTCTACAATAGAATTACATAGACCATTTGTAGATGAAATACATATAAGATGCCCAAAATGTAATAAAACTATGTCTAGAATAAGCGAGGTTATAGATTGTTGGTTTGATTCAGGAAGTATGCCATTTGCACAATATCATTATCCTTTTGAAAATAAAGAATTATTTCTTGAACAATTTCCTGCAGACTTTATTTCAGAAGGTATAGATCAAACAAGAGGATGGTTTTATGTATTACTTGTTATATCTACATTTGTAACTGGTAAAAGTCCATTTAAAAATGTGCTTGTAAACGATTTATTATTAGATAAATATGGTCAAAAGATGCATAAGAGTAGGGGTAATGCTATAAATCCATTTGAGTTAATAGAAGAATATGGAGCAGATACTATAAGATGGTATATGCCTTATGTATCTCCAGTATGGACACCTATAAAATTCGATATTGAAGGTTTAAAAGAAGTTTATTCTAAATTCTTTAATACATTAAAAAATACATACAATTTCTTTGCATTGTATGCAAATACTGATAATTTAGATCCAAGAGATTTTAATGTAGCATATAAAGATAGGGAAGAGATAGATAAGTGGATATTATCTAAATACAATACTCTTATAAAAGAGGTTACTGAAGGTTATGAAGCATATGATTTAACTAAAGTAGTTAGAAAAACAACTGAATTTGTAAGTGAAGATTTATCCAATTGGTATATAAGAAGAACAAGAAGAAGATTCTGGGCAAGCGAGTTGGATAATAACAAAAAGGCAGTTTATAATACTACTTATGAAGTATTAGAAGGTGTATGTAAACTAATCGCGCCAATCGCATCATTTACTGCAGAAGAAATATATAGAAGTTTAACATTAAAAGAATCTGTTCATCTTGAAGATTTTCCAATATGCGATGAGAGTAAAATAAATGCTCAAATTGATGAAAAAATGGATTTAGTAAGAGAACTAATCTCGTTAGGAAGAAATGCAAGAGAAGAAGCTAAAATAAAGGTTAGACAACCAATACAAGAAGTTATTTTAGATGGTAAAAATAAAAAAATAATTGCTGATTTAATAGATTTAATTAAAGAAGAGTTAAATGTTAAAAATGTAATATTTACAGATGATTTAAATAAATATATATCTTATGAAGTAAAACCAAACTTTAAAGTGTGTGGACCAATATAAGACAAAAATATTAAAGAATTTGCAAATGTGATTTCTACAATTACCTCTTCTGATATAAAAGAATTAGAGAGTGGGGGTACTAAAGATATAATTATAAATGATTCTACTATTACTCTTTCTTATGATATGTTAGATGTAAGAATTAAAGAAAAAGAAGGATTTAATGTAAGTATGGAAAACAATAATTTTATTATATTAAATACAACCCTTACAAAAGATTTAATTGATGAAGGAATTACAAGAGAATTTATAAGTAAAGTACAGCAAATAAGAAAAGTAAACAACTATGAGATGATGGATAGAATTACTATATATTATTCTAAGAATGATGAATTTAATAAATCTATAAAAGAATATGTAGAATTTATTAAAAATGAAACACTTGCTGATTCTCTAATCGAATTAGAAGATAAATTTGATGATATATATGATTTAAATGGTTATGAAGTAGGTATTAGACTAGAAAAAAAGGACTAGATTAACAAATAGTCCTTTTTAAATTATAATTAGAAGTCAACATAATATGTATTATACGAAATCCATATTATACCGCCAATATTTATTATTTACATCTTTCTAGATTGTATTTCCGCAATTTTTTCAAATACTTCAGTTACATTTTTTTCATTTATTTCAGTATAACCAAGTTCTTTTAAAGCTTGTGATTTTACAGTATTTAATTCCTGTGTTCTAGATAATTTTTCTTCTTGCCTTTGTTCTACTTCAGCTTCAAATTTTTTATGTGTTTCTATTACTTTTGCTTTAGAAAAGCCTTCACTATTAAATAATGATATTGCTTGATACATTATACCTTCAAACATAATTTGTCTTTCTTCATTAAAAGTAAATTCCTTAGTCCCTATAAACCCATTCGCTTTAGCAAAATATGCTAATACATACTTTAATTCTTCTACATCATCCATTACTTGTAAAAAGTTTTGTAAATATCTTAATGTGTTATAAAATGTCTCAGAAACATCATCTTCACTTAATTTTTCTTTTAATAAAGAAACGACCTCATATAAAAGCTTTTGACTTTTCTTGTTTAAACCTTTAAGATTACTATTCAAAAGATTTCTTGAGGTACTATTATATTCACTATCTTCAAGTGTTTTTTCAATCTTAAGCATATATTCATTTGTTAATTTAATATTTTTTATTTCATCTGCACTTTCTATATCGAATAATAAAAGCAACCTTGTCTTTTTATCTTTTGGCCATTCATCAAGAGATTTTAGTTCTAAATAATTATATACCATTTGTCTAGAAACACCTAAATATTTTGCTAATTTTACTTTAGAAATCCCCATTTTCTTTAATAAATTATTTACATCATTCATCAAAATACCTCCTCAATCTGACAATTTAATTCTATCATATATATCAAAAAGTGTCAAGTATTTACACTTTGTTTATAGTGCATTCAATATATAAAACTCCCCCACTCTTTTTATATTAAATTCATTATAAAAAAATATAATGTTCAAAACTTTATATATCAAAATTATTTTATTATTTGTTTCTACTAGTAATAGTTATTTTTATTTTTTAATAAACATTGGGCAAATAATTGCACGAAGAACAAATGTTTGATATAATGCTTTTGGACCATTTGATAGTTGGGTGCTACCTCTTATTTATAGATAGGAGGTGAAGTTTGTGAGTAAGAAAGATTTTTTAGTCTTTACTTTAATCATTATCATCTTTTTACAAATTACATTACTTTATATAATTTTAAAATAAAAAAATACACATAACTCAACTATGATTTAAAAAAAAAAAAAAAACTATATGGTAACACTCAACACGAAGATATTAAGT
>CALVQZ010000029.1 GCA_944358275.1 uncultured Bacilli bacterium | reverse complement strand
TCAATCTTAATGAATTTAGAAAGAAAAATGATAATTTTCCAAATAAATTTATTAATTCCATTTAAAAATTTAATAATTTGTGATAAAATTTTAGACATGACATATACCTCGTTTCTATGATTGGTGTGTTCTAAAATCATTATAGAGGAATATGTCATTTTTTGATAGATAAAAATGATAATTTCTATAAAAACTACTATCAAAAATAGAGGTAGGAAATAAAAATATAGAAATTCATTGAAATATAAAGGAAAAATAAGTGGTAGTGTATAAAACATTACACACTACCAATTTGAAAGAGGGGAATAATTTATGAAATACAGTGTCTTAATGTCTGTATATATAAAGGATAATCCTAAATGGCTAAAAGAAGCATTAGATAGTATTAAAAATCAAACTATAAAACCTTTTGAATTTGTAATTGTAAAAGATGGCCCTTTAACTGATGATTTAAATAAAGTTATAGATGATTTAGAAAAAGAATATAACACTAAAGTTATTGCATTAAAAGAAAATGTTGGTTTAGGAAAAGCTCTTAATACTGGTATAAATCATTGTAGTAATGAACTTATTGCAAGAATGGATGCAGATGATATATCTAATAAAATGAGAATTGAAAAGCAAATGAAAATATTTGAAAATAATCCTGATATTTGTATAGTAGGAACACAAGTATCGGAATTTATAGACGAAGTTGAAAATGTAGTAACAAATAATTACTTCCCAGTTTCTCACGATGAAATAGTTAAATATGCTCATTCTAGAAATCCTTTTTCTCATTCATCTATTTTGTTTAAAAAAAGCAAAGTAATAAAAGCTGGAAACTATCAAGATGCTTACTTGTGTGAAGATTATGATTTGTGGATTAGAATGATTTTAAATGATTATAAATGTGCTAATTGTGATGAGATATTACACTATGTTAGAGTTAATAAAGATTTTTATAAAAGACGTGGTGGAATAAAATATGTTAAATCGATAAACAATCTAATGACAAAATATAGTTTTTTTACAAAGAAAGACTATATATCTAATATGTTAGTAAGAACTACTGTTTATTTAATGCCTAATAGTTTAAGAGAATTTGTATATAAAAATGTTTTAAGAAAGGGCGTGAAAAAAAATGATTAAAATTTTACATATAGTTCCAAATATGAATGTTGGTGGTCTTGAAACTTTTATCATGAATATATATAGAAATATCGATAGAAATAAAATTCAGTTTGATTTTATTGAACACTATAAAGAAGAGTCTTTTTATGATAAAGAAATACGTGAACTAGGTGGAAAGATATATCATTTTTCACTAAGAAATGATAATAATATAATTAAATATATTATTGAATTAAATAATTTTTATAAGACTCATAAAGAGTATAAAATAATACATTGTCATATGAGTAGCATTGGATTTATCAATTTTATTGTAGCAAAAATAAATAAAATAAAAGTAAGAATTGCACATAGTCATAATTCTTCTACTGAAAAAACTATAAAAGGAAAAATTAAAAGACTTATGATGCTTCCATATAAATATGTTAGTACAATCAATTATGCTTGTTCATCCGAATCAGGTAAGTATTTGTTTGGCAAAAAAAAGTTTGAATTCATTCCTAATGCTGTTGATACAGATAAATTCAAATTTTCTAAATATAACCGAATTCAAATTAGAAAAAAATTTGATATAGATGATGCCACAGTAGTTATTGGCCATATCGGAAGATTTAATATTCAAAAAAATCACGAGTTTATAATAGACATGTTTAAAAAATATAATTTTATCCACCCTAATAGCAAACTAATGCTAATTGGAAATGGGGAATTATATAATAAGATTAAAGCAAAAGTAAAAGAAATGAATTTAGAAAAGAATGTTATATTTACAGGTGTTGTTAACGAAACTTGGAAATATTATAGTGCATTTGATATTTTCATATTACCTTCTTTCCTTCTTTTTTTGAAGGACTACCTGTTGTTGGCGTTGAAGCCCAGTGCAATGGTATAAAATGCTTGTTTGCTAATAATATCACTAAAGAAATTCAAGTAACAAATTTGATTTCTTACTTAAATTTAGATATTGATACTTGGGTAAAAACACTTTGTGACATTGATATATATTATGATAAAAAAAATTATTATAAAATAGTAAAAAATACTAATTTCAATATTAAAAAACTCGCAAAAGAAATGCAAAAAAAATATATAGAAATGGAGAAAAATATATGAAAATTAATTTTAAAAAAATTATATTGTTTTTATCCTTGGCATTTAAACTGCTAACTTATATAATAAAAACAACTGTTAGTACCAGTTCTATAATTACATATCTATATTTACTAATCATATTTTTATTATCGCTTCCTTACTTTTTAACAAAAAAATTTGATACAAAAAAATTTTTAATATATATGTCCATATTCCTTTTTTCACTTTCAATTCTAATATTTATTGAAGATGATAATCTATTATTTTTCACTTTGATTGCAATATTATATGAAGATGAAGATAAACAAAAGTTAGTTAAATCATTTTTTCACATCTCTTTATTTATGTACATTGCTGTACTTGTATTAGGAATATTAAATATTTTGCCTAATAATGTACTTATTAGAAATATTGATGGTGAAATACAAGAAAGAATATCATTAGGATTTCCTAATCCAAATGCAGTATTTATGTATTTTATTCCTATTGTTTTATCAGGATATTATATTACAAATAAAAAGTTTGTATTTAATATAATTGTTCTCATATTATCATTTATTCTATATTATTATACTCAATGTAGAACAGGATTACTTGTAATAATTATTTTTGCAATATTATCTTTGTTTAAAGATATAAAGTTTTTAAGAAAAAATAGTAAATTTTTATTTATAGCAATGACTATTTTTAGTATATTATTTGCTATTATTTTTGGACAAGAAAAATCAAACTTAATAAATGAATTATTAAGTTCTAGACCATATCTTATGAATTATTACATAGAAAAAGGACAAATATTTTCACTATTTGGAAAAGGACTTATAGATGGAAAAGTATTAGATAATTTTTATATTATGGCTCTTGTTAAATATGGTTTTTTTGGATATTTTATATACGCCTACATATATACTAAAGGATATAGTTTTTTTAAAAATGACTATAAATTGACAGTATGTTTTATTATCTTTTTAATATATTATTTTTGTGAAGCTACAATACCATACAATTTTGTTATTACACTATTTTTAATAGAAATATTAAAAAATAGTCATAAAATAAAAAATAATAATTAACATTTTAAAAACTTGAGGAATTTTCCACAAGTTTTTTATAATTCAAATGCAATTATATCTTTTAAATATCTAAAGTATATAGTAAATATATTAGCCTTTTCTATAGATTTATCAACAGTAACATCTACATTAGTTACTACTTTGCCATCTTCTTTTATTGTCAAATTTCCAACTATATCTCCTTTATTTATTGGTGCTTTTAATTTGTTTACATCTAGTTCATAAGTTATTTCTCCCATTTTATGCCCTTTTTTGTTAATTGCACTTACATCTTCTTTAACTACTATGTTAGCTTTATCTTCTTTTCCTTTTTCTACTTCTACTGTCTTAAGTATTTCTTCTTTTGTGACATATACTTCTTTTTGATATAAGTTATATCCATAATCTAATAAAACACTTACTTCACTATTTCTAATACCACTAGTAGGTTCTCCCATTACTACTGCTATAAGTCTCATATTATCCTTATCAATTGTTGCAGTAAGACAATATCCCGCTTCTTCTGTATACCCAGTTTTAAGTCCATCAACGCCTGGATAAAATCTAACTAATTTATTTGTATTTACAAGCCAAAATTTATTTTCTGTGTCATCTCTTAAATATGTTTCATAAATTGATGAAAATTCAAGTATTTTCTTATGCTTTACTAATTCTTTTGCTACTATTGACATATCGTGTGCTGATGAATAGTGATTTGCTTCATCTAGACCTGTTGAATTTTTAAAATTTGTGTTTTTTAATCCCAATTCTTTTGCTTTCTTATTCATAAGTTCTACAAATGCACTTTCAGTACCACCAATTCTCTCTGCTAAAGCTACAGTTGCATCATTTGCAGAACCTATCGTTATTCCCTTTAATAAATCTTCTACTGTCATTTCTTCATTCTCTTTTAAGAATATTTGACTTCCTCCCATGCCAGCTGCATTCTTACTTACTTTTATAACTTCATCCATCCTCAAGTTCCTATTATCAATATTTTCCATTATCAATAGTAAACTCATCATTTTAGTCATAGAAGCAGGAGCAAACTTCTCATGTGTATTTTTTTCATATAATATTTTTCCAGTTGATGCTTCAATTAAAATTGCACTTTTCGCATTTGGAACAATATCCTCCTCTGCTTTTACGATTGCTGTACTAAAACAAAACATCATTAAAAAAATAAATACTATTTTTTTCATAAAACACCTCATTAAACTTTATGATTAGTATTTATTTATATTACTTTTTAATTTAAAATAATAAATATTTTAATAATATAGTATAATATTACTGGAGGCGATATGAAAAATATTTTTAAATTATTATTTATCATTTTTATATTTACTTGTGCATTATATTTATTAGGTGATAAAACTGTGTCTAATAAAAATGAAAAGACTGAAAATAATATTTTTAAATCTATACCTACTTATAAAGAAGAAAATAATGAAAGATATATTAAATTTAATAATAAAAATAAAGATTTAACTATAGATGAAGTTGTAAAAAGTGTCAACATAAACTTAGATATAAATTTTTATGAGAATATAGAGGAGTCTCCTAATAAAAACACTAATTTAATACTTGTAAATAAACACTATGCATTAGATAAAGATTACATTCCAAATGATCTTGTACAAGTAGATTATAAGTATACTTCTGGAATAACAGTATATGCGAATAAGGAAGCTAAAGAAAAATTTGAAGAATTAAGTACGGATGCTAGTGCGGTTGGCCTTAATATTAAAGCGATTTCTGCATATAGATCTTACGAATACCAAAAAAAATTATATGAAGAATATTTATTAAATGATCCTAAAGAAATAGTAGATACATATTCGGCTAGAGCAGGACATTCAGAACATCAAACAGGACTTGCTTTTGATGTTTATAATGTAAGTAGTCCATATACTAGTTTTGGAGAAACTAAAGAATATGAATGGGTAAAAATAAATGCGCACAAATATGGTTTTATAATTAGGTATACTTCTTCTAACCAACATATAACAGGTTATAAAAATGAACCTTGGCATTTAAGATATGTAGGAGTTGATGCTGCTAAACATATTTACGAAAATGATATTACTTTAGAAGAATATGTTTTAAATAATAAGAATAGTTAATTGCTGTTTTTATTATTTATTTCATCTAAAATGATTTCTTCTTTCTTAACAAAATAATTATCTTTTTCATAAGGAAGGTTATACTTATCTAATTCCTCTTTCATTTTTTCAATGCTATCATATGTTTTATCTATATATTTACTTTCATCTTCCATTTCAATAAAAATATACTTATTATTAACT
>CALVQZ010000028.1 GCA_944358275.1 uncultured Bacilli bacterium | reverse complement strand
GCAACGGAACAAACGGGAGAACTTACGGATTACCGATATATAGGAAATGTACCAAATAACTATATAACATTCAATAATGAAACATGGAGAATTATTGGAGTGATCGAAGGAAGAATTAAGCTTATTTAAGATTCATCAATTGGAAATTTAAGTTGGGATTATAAGAAAAGTGGAATTGGTTCTTCTAAAGATGCTGGATCAAACGATTGGAGTGATGCTCAACTGATGTATATGCTAAATCCAACCACCTACACATTAAAATCAGGATATACGAATGATGGAACCTACATCAGAGATGCCAATAATAAGATCATTTACCAGTTAGGATGTAATCCAGTGTATGCAGGAGGAAGTAGTTATGGTTGTACTCAGAATAGTTGGAGTTTAAATGAAACTGCCTTATCTCAAGTAGATACGGTTACTTGGTATTTGGGAGGAACTTTTGATGGAGAGGGACAATCAGCAACTAGTTATTATGCTTTTGAACGAGGGACAACCGTTTATAGTGGAAGACCAACGAATTGGAAAGGAAAAGTAGGATTAATGTATCCATCGGATTATGCATATACATATGCCTATGGGGTAGATAATACATGTTATACAGATACTTATAATTGTCACAACGGAACACCAAATGCAGGATGGTTATATAATAGTGCTGATCAATGGGCATTGTCGCCTCGTTCCGACATTGCGTACGCCCTGTTCTTTGTGAACAGTCGCGGGTATGTCAACAGCCTCAGCGCGTACGCCCAGGCTGGAATACGTCCAACAGTTCACCTACGACCTGATATCAAACTTACTGGAAGTGGAACAGCGAATGATCCATACAAAATCGTTGAATAAGACCATTTCAAGTTAACTGTGTAAGTTCTTATAAATTATATTTAAAACATATGAGTTAAGATTAAGTTCTTAACTTTTTTAGTTGTCAAAGATCTAAATATTTTGTTATTCTTTCTCCATGTAGTTCGATTAATTGTGTTAATACTGTATTCCAACCTTTTGTCCCTTTACTCCATTTTCTCTCTAAATCTTGTATCCTCAAGAATAGTACTTTCATTAATGCCTCTTGATTAGGAAATGCTCCTTTTCCTCGTGTTACTTTTCTTAATGCTGAATTTAATGATTCTATGGGATTAGTGGTATATATTATTTTCCTTATTTCTTGAGGTAATTCAAAGAGTGGTTTTATATATTCCATATATGCTTCTACTTTTACGATTATTTTTCTTTTTTCTTGATGTTTCTTTTTGAAATTCTCTAGTTCTAATAATCCTTGTTCTAAATTACTTGAAGTATATATTTTCTTGAAATCTCCAATGATTTCTTTGGCTTCTTTTTTAGAACATATTCCATATAAATTTCTAGTTAAATGAACAATACATCTTTGAGTTTGTGTTCTTGGATATATTTCATTGATTGCTTCTTCTAGTCCTTTTAATCCGTCCATTGATACATATAATATATCTTCGACTCCTCTTTGTTTTAATTCCTCAAATATTTGGCTCCAAAAATATGCCCCTTCGCCATTACTATCTCCAAGCCATGTACCAATCACTTCTTTATGTCCTATAATATCAATTCCTATCATTACATAAACTGGTTTTTTTATACTGATTAATTCCTCTTTAACATAAGTATATAAACAATCTACATATAAGAAAGGGTAAATTCTTTTTAAGGCGCGATTATTCCATTTTTCTAAATCAGTAGTTATTTGTTTTACCACAGTACTTACAAAAGATGTTGATACTTCTATTTTATATGTTTGTTTCACAATATCTGTAATATCACTCAAACTCATTCCTTTTGCATACATACATATAATAGAATCGTCTATGTCATTTAATACTCTTTGCCTCTTATTTATTATCGTTGGCTCAAAAGATCCCTCTCTATCTCTTGGCATACTAATTGTAATTTCTCCATGATTGGTTCTAATTTTTTTATCTTTACTAGAATAGCCATTTCTTCTATTTTCTGTTTCTTTTTCTTTTTTAGAATTTTTCTCATATTCTAAATGATGAGTTAGTTCTCCTTCTAACATCGATTGAATAATTCTTGCTTGGATATTACTCAAAGCATTACTAACATCTTTACTAGTTACTAAGTTCCCATTTTCCATCATTAATTTGGCAATCTTATCATATACATCCATTTCTTTTTTCTTCATAATTCTTTTTCTACCTCACTAACTAATTCTGGAAAACAGATAAAACAATGATTGATAATATGACTCCATGTTTGCTTATTATATAATCTGTTTTTCTCTAAATCTAATAATTTGTTTTTTATTTCCTCAACAAATTCATTTATGGTTAATATTTTCACTTTGTTGATTTTTTTAATCATATCATAAATACCCGTATATGAATAGTGATTAAACAGGAATTTACGAATGACTAAATCATATTGATAATACTTTTCAATATCTTTAAAATATTTATCAAATACTAATAAGAATAATTGATTATTTTGATATTCTTCTCTCATATAATGAATCATTACTCTTGCATTTTCAAAAGTGTCCTGAACATATAGATCTTTTAATCTTGTTACTAATTGACTTCTTCCTCTAAAAGATAAGTATTTCCAAACATAAACAATATTCATAGTTAAACTATCTATCCATGCAGTATTAGGAAAACTAATTTTCAGAGATTTTTTAATATTAGAATATTCATGAGAAGTGAAGAAATAAATATTCTTTACTCCTCTAGATTTTAATACCTCAAATAAATCTAGAAAGTAATGAGTATTGCGTTTATCATAAATAGATAAACCTAGTATTTGTCTATCACCATTCACATCAATCCCAACTAAAGTATTTAATTCTTTTTCTACTATTTTATCTTCTTTATTTTTTACACTTATCTTATTAGTAATCATACTTACTAATACATAAGTTTCTCTATAATTTTTATTAGTTATTTCTATCATAAATCCTTACCTCCATTAAAAAAACTGTGTTTTCATTTACACAGTTAATTATAAACGATCTTTTTCTTAGAACCATATCGAAATCCATTATAATATGTATTAATACTAGAAAAGGCCAATTGCAAAGAAATCTTTTCATTCTCATATAAATATTTTACTTCTTTCACTCTTCTTTTGATTCGCACCTTTGTGTCCTTACATACGGTAACGACTGTCTTACCATCGATTACACGAAAACGATACCCACAAAAATTAAATCCATGGCGAATATTTACAATCACTGTTTTTTTCTTATTTAACTGAAGAAGATATTTTTCTTCTAATTCTTTTTCAATCTGTTCTTTTACCCCTTTTAATGTTTCCTTATTATCGGAAAACAAAATCATATCGTCCATATATCTCACATAATGTTTGATATTATAATCATGCACAATCTTATGATCTAATGCATTCAAATAAAAAATAGAAAGGAACT
>CALVQZ010000027.1 GCA_944358275.1 uncultured Bacilli bacterium | reverse complement strand
TATCAAATTGCTACTTGTGAACCAGTTATTCAATCACGTAGACCAAATAATCGAATAGATAAAGTACGCCATATGTTTAATAAAAAAGAAAATTAAGTTACTATTCACTAAAATTACAATTTATCGAATAGATTGACTTTAATGAGTTGGTCTGTTTTTTTATCTAATAAATTTATAATATCTATAAAATTAAAATAAATGTCATATTCTATTTTTTCATTTTTTATGATATACTGATGGTAATGAATGGGAGTGAAAGAAAATGAGCAGGAAGATTTTATTAATTGCATTATGTGGAGTATGTTTGTTTGGAACGGTAGGATGTAATAATAATCAAGTAGAACAAAAAAATGAAGTTGCCTCAGCTCTAGAAAGCGATGGCTATACTTTATTTGAAGATCAAATTGATTCTAAACAGTTTGATGATATTGCTTACACTATTACTAATGATTCTTCTAATACGGTGCTAGCAATAAAAAATGATGGTAGTATGTTTCAATATAGTTTGAATAAAAAGTTTTCTAATGATTCTTACATATTAAAGTATAATAGTAAATTTGAAGGAGATGTTTTAGTTGGCTTTTTTAGTTCATCAGAAGCTGACAAGGCTTATTGGTTATTTGATAAAGAAAAAAACCTTTATAAATTTGATGCAACAACAGACAATATAAGTGTAGAGAATGATCTAGCCATTGATGCCATTTTCAGAGGAAATGAGTTTGATGATTCTTTAAGAAAAGTTACTTTTGATGACTTTTTTAGAAGAGGTGATTATAACATGTATCTTTTAAAAGACAATAATCTTTATACTTTTAGTTGGGTTCAAATATACGAATTTAATGAAAATCCATATGTTGATACTAATAAATGTAATATAAATATTGATTTAACTAAAGAAAAAATTGAATATATGGATAATGATTTTCTAAAGACTGATAAAAATTATTATCTATATCAGTATGTTGAAAGTGAATATGCAGATCAAGAAAACACTAATCAATATGTAAAACTACAAATAAGTGAATACAAAGATGAAATAAAATATATAAATAGTTCTATTGCGGTTTTGCAAAACGGACAAGTATATAAAAGGGGATGTTAGAAAATTAAAAAATTTTTATAGCATCTTTTTCTTTATTTTACAATCTAATATTTAAGTTAGAAATATAAAATTATTCATTTTTTCAAACTCCTTATAACATTGTATCTAAGGAAATTGAAAAAAGGTCCTTTTTATAGTAGAATTATTCATATGATATCAACTTTCTTGACAAAATATTGGTATCATAAAGCCCCATAAACTTAGAGTTTATGGGAGTTTTTATTTATTAGATTAAAAAAGAAGATGTATAGAAAATAAATTATCTATTTTCTAACATCCCCTTTATTTACAAGATTATCTTAAACGATAATCTTTTTCTATGGGAGGAATTATTATGTTGTTAGTTATAGGACTAGTAATTATATTATTAGTTCTTTTTTGTTATTGTGCTTGTGTAATATCAAGCAAGTGTTCAAGAGAGGAGGAAGAAGATGAACAGTTTAGAAAGATACAAAATGTTGTCAAATGAAGATAAATCTAATTTAACAATTTATAGTATTTATGACAGCATTTATGATGTTGCAAAAAATGAAGATATTAATATAAGTGATGATGTGGTTACTGATATTAAAGAACTAGCTTATGACTTATACCTTGATGATGAATACATGAATTTATCTGCACCACAAATTGCATTTTTCTTAACAGAGTGCTATGCAAAAGATAATTCATTTATGGATAAAGTTGCTGATATGGATTACTCTGACATTTTAGAAGCAGTTGACAATGATAATTACGACTTTTATAAAGATGAAATGGAAAGATAAGTATGTTTAAAAAGTTCAAGATATTATGGAGAAACTTTTGGGGTAGCAGATACTGGATATATGAGAATGAGACTTTAACTAAAGAATTACTTATATATCATAGAAAAATATATGTTAAGGAAAAAAAGGAGGGAAAATAACATGGATTTTTCAAAATTAAATTTAGAATTTGCTAATATGCAAAAGACAGTCGAAGATTATAACAAAATAATTACTTTGATTAATGCGAGGATTAAAGATAATTTAAGGACTATCAGTAAATACGAAACAAAAATGAAAAATACAAAAAATAAATTAGAGAAAGATTTATCACATTTATATATAACATCAATTAAATGTGAAACTGAATTTTTAGAAAGTTTAGTAAAGGAGGATAAAAATAATGAACGAGAATCAGGGAATACTAAAAATGTATAATGAAGAAGAAATAAAACAATTACTTAATAGTAACGAAAGGTTAGTATATATTGATGATGGGACTGATGAAATAGTAGCAAGGTATGAAGATTTACCAGATATTATTGTAGATGTAAATGAAAAACTTGGTCATACTGAAAATTTAAAAGTATATGATTTTGATAATCAACTTCTTGATAAACCTATTTTAACAACAATAGGTTATTTTTTGGATAAATGTGATCCAAAAGTAAGAGAAGATATTATTGATAGATTAGTTAACTTACAAACTGGAGAAGAACAAATGAAAGATTATAAAGTAATTGATGAAGATATGCTATTTGATGTTAGAATTGCCATGGATGAAGAAATGGAAAGATAATTATGCCAGTTCCTTATATTATCATTTTAGTTATAGTTGTATTAATAATTATCTTTTTATATTTTATTGAACCACTTATAACTAGGCAGAAAATTAAAGATAATAATGAACATGGTAGTGCTAGGTGGTCAACTTT
>CALVQZ010000026.1 GCA_944358275.1 uncultured Bacilli bacterium | reverse complement strand
GTGGTCATAGAAGAAAAAGAGCATGTCAGTTATTAAATATAGATACAATACCATGTATAGTTAGAGATTTAACTGATGATGAGGCTACTATTATAATGGTTGATAGCAATCTTCAAAGAGAAAAAATCTTACCTAGTGAAAAGGCTTTTGCTTATAAAATGAAATTGGAAGCATTGGGACATCAAGGAAAGAGAAATGATCTAACTTCGTCTCCAATGGATACAAAGTTAGATACTGCTGAAAATGTCGGCAAAGAAAATAATGATAGTAGAGCTACTGTATTTAGATATATTAGATTAACTGAATTAATACCTAAAATATTGGAAATGGTAGATGAAGAAAAAATTGCTTTTAGACCAGCAGTTGAAATATCCTATCTTACTGAAGAAGAACAAGGATTATTATTAGATGTTATGGAATATTCTGATATTACACCTTCATTATCTCAAGCAATAAAACTTAAAAATTTAAGTAAAGAAAAGTTATTGTCTATTGAAACTATTGAAGAATTAATGGAACAAGAAAAACCTAATCAAACACCTAAACTACGAGTAAGCATGAATAGATTAAAAAATATACTCCCAGAAGTGTTAAAAAATGATAGAGAACGAGAGGATTATGTTATTAAAGCAGTTGAATTTTATGACCGTTATCAAAAAAAATTGAAAGAAAAAAATACTCAAGAAAGATAATAGGAGTAAATTTTACTAAAAAGTCCCTCCTTACAATCCTCCCTAAAAATACTAACTATTATTACTAACTGAAAAAAATAATAATTTGTATAAATGACATAATTGTTGTAAAATAATACAATAAGAACGAGGAGGGAATATATGAAAAAAATAATAATTTTATTTTTTCTAGCAATTGCTATTATGATGATTTTTGTTATTAATATTAAAAGCAAATTATCAGTGGCAAACAATTATCAAGAGCGAAAAAATTCTGAACAAAATATAATTAGTTCGGATAAAGGTGGTGTAGATTCGGAACAACAATTCAATGATTTTGATCAAGTTACCGATGAAAAACAAGATGAAAATATTTTAAATTCTTCAGAAAAAGAAGAAGAAAAACAGCCAACTAAAGAAAATGTGGTTGAAGATAAAAAATCAAATAACAATTCAACTACTGAAAAAAAAGATGAAATTACAAAAGAAGAAGTTAAAAATGAAAGCCAAACATCAGTAACAGATGATAAAGAAAAAGAAGAAGAACAAAAAGAAACACCAATTTGGGAAGAATTAGGTATAACTGAATATGAGTATTATAATAGTCCTATGCTTTCTTGGCAAAAAGTTACTCATGCAACATTTGAGGAATGTAGAATTGAAGGCGATATGATAATCAACAATGAAAATAGTGGTTATACTCAATATTGGTGTTATCAAGTAAATAGTTATTCTGGCAAGATGTTAGGTATAATGCTTAAATTAAGTTAGTCCTTATGGACTTTTTTATTTTGGTAAAAGGAGGAATTTATGAAAAAGCCAAAATTTTTGATAGGAATCATAGCAATTGCTATGATTTTTTCTTTTTTAAGTTTTAATAAAGTAAATGCTGAAAAATATACAGGACAAGCAATGTGGTTAAGTGAATTTATTGATGATATGTATATTAAAAAAACTAATACTGAAGGTGAAGTTGTATATAGACAGGGAAGATTTATTAGAAGAAGTGAAGATAATGCTTTTGTTTATTGTATACAACCATTTGTAGATATAAATAATAATTATGTTTATAATATATCTAGGTCTGATTATTTATCTGTTATTAATATGACAGAAGAACAATGGCAAAAGGCAACTTTATATGCTTATTATGGATATGGTTATGGAAATCATAATGCACCTAAATGGTACTATATAACTCAAATGCTTATTTGGAGGACAGTTGAGCCAACTTCAAATTTTTATTTTACAGATGGATTTAAAGGACAAATTAATAATGATTTATATGCTAGTGAAATATCTGAATTAGAAAAACTAGTTTCTAATCATATGAAAAAACCTGATTTCAATATCGATACAGAAACATTAACTTTAGGAAATACCGTTAGTTTTACTGATATTAATAAAGTTTTAGATGATTATACTGTAAGTGCGACAAGTAATTTAAAAGTTAGCAAAAATGATAACGAATTGACTATAACACCAACCTCAATTGGTAGTGGAAGTATAACTTTTACAAGAACAGCAAATTTATATGATTCTAATCCGGTTCTTTATTATGCAACAGGTACGCAAGATGTTTTTAGAGTTGGAAATGTTGATCCTATTAAGATGACATTAAAATTTAATGTTATTGGTGGGAAAGTGACATTAGAAAAATTAGATAGAGATACAGGAGAGTCAAAAGGACAAGGAGAAGGAGTTTTAGCGAATGCAAGCTATGGCATATATGATATGGATGGAAACTTAATAACTAAATTAATTACAGGAGAAGATGGTAGAGTTCAAAGTGATATATTACCATATCTTGGTAAATATCAAATAAAAGAAATAACTAGTTCTAAAGGATATGAATTAGATAAAAATATATATGAATTTGAAATAACAGAAGATAATTTATATCCAACTGTAACTGTATATGAACAAGTAATAAAAAGACCAATTAAAATACATAAATATTATGCCAATAGTAATACAGGCATATTAGTTCCAGAAGAAAATATAAAATTTGAAATTTATGATAAGAATGATGATTTAGTAGTTAGTGTTGTGACTGATGAAAATGGGTATGCAACTTTTAATTTACCATATGGTACTTATGTAGGAAAACAAATAACAACAACTGATGGACATGAAAAAATAGAAGATTTTACAATAATTATAAATGAATCATCACCAGAAATAATTAGTTTATCATTTTCAAATGCTCCAATAACAGCAAAGTTAAAGTTATTGAAAATAGATAGTGAATCTAATAAGACAATAAATATGGAAAATGTAACATTTAAAATAAAAAATTTAGAAACTAATAATTATATTTGCCAAAAAGTAACTTATCCATCTAAAGGAGAAATTTGTGAATATAAAACTAATGAAAACGGTGAATTTATTACTCCATATCCATTAACTTCTGGAAAATATAAAATAGAAGAAATTACATCTCCTAATGGATATTTAATTAATAAAGAAGGTATTATATTTACTATTGATGAAAACAGTGTAATTACTACTGATAAAGACTATGGAAATTATATTACAGTAGAATTTGCAAATGAAAAGATAATGGGTGAAATTATTGTTGAAAAAACAGGAGATATATTTAATATTGATAATGGTACATTCAGTTATTTAACTACTAAACTTTTTGGTATAGAATTTTCGTTATATGCTGCAGAAGATATTAGAACTCCAGATAATGTTCTTCATTATTCAAAAGGGGACTTAATAAGTACTGTTATAACAAATGAAGATGGGATAGCAAAATTTGAAAATCTATATTTAGGAAAATATTTAGTTAAGGAAACTAAAACTTTGGATGATTATGTTTTAGACACTAA
>CALVQZ010000025.1 GCA_944358275.1 uncultured Bacilli bacterium | reverse complement strand
AAAATCATCCTGATCTTTTTCTCTTTCCCACAAATTAGTTTTCTTAAGCAAAATTACCTTCTTTAGTTCATCAATAGGTGGAAAACTTTCAATTAACGCATCAGTTTGAATTTTCATGATATTCTTTATATATTGCCTTTTTTCTTCAATATATTGTGTATATTTTTCTACCCTTAATTTTTCCTTTTTTCTCGTTTGTTTTTTTCTATACCATCTATTTAGAATAGGCCATAAAATCATTGTCATCATCATAGCAATAGCCATAATAATTGATGGCATTGCATCACTTATTGGTCTTTTATTTATTACTACACTATTTATTGCAGTAAATGCAGATACTGCAGAAGTCATACCCATTGTGAGCATAGGCCCCATAGAAAAGAGTAATGGAGTTTTATCTTCCTCTTGTTTTTGTGGTGCTGGATCTATATTAAGTACTATTTTATCTGGATTATTTCTAAATCTAGGTGCTTTAAAAAAATAATCAGAATCTTTGTATAGCAATATTTCTTCTTCTGTTTCTTCAAAGACTTTTGCAGTTTGTTTAGGATATTTAGATTGAACGAATAATCCACTATCAACTTTGATTTTATCAATATTGTTTATAATGACATTATTTTTTATTACAATAATTTTAAGCCCCATTATGAATATAACATCGCCATTAGAAAGTTTCTTATTTGTTACTTTTTGATTATTTATATAAACACCTTTATTAGATAAAGAATTTACATGCCATGTACCTTGTCTATATATTAACTTTGCATGTTCTTCGTCAATATATGAATTGTTATATTGTATTTGACAAGTTTCTTTTTTCCCAATTATTATTTCACAGTCTATTTTTACCGTTAATTGTGCAGTTTTTGTTTGATATACTTCACTACAATATACTAATATATCTTCTTCCCTATCAACTTTTAATAAATAAAATTTACTAGTTTCTAAATCAACTGCATCTTCTTTATCGCCTTCTACATAAATATCAACTTCATAATTACTAAGCATTTGCCACTTACCGTCATTCTCAACAATATTTATAAGATTTCTTTCTTTTCCTGCTTTTGTTTTATCAATAATCCAATAATTACCATGTACTTGAGGAGGTAATATAAAATTGATTATTTCATTAGTCTTAATCACAGAAACCTTCATAAGCCACCACCTATTTTCTACTCTACTAATTATTTTAACATATTAAATTAAAATTTAAAATACATTATTTGAATTAAATTCTTAAAAAACAAATAAAAAAAACACAAAAATGTGCTTTTTAATTTAATTATTACATCGGATCAATCGGATTGATTGTGACATCTTCATCTGCTGCATTCCAACATGCTTTCCATTCGTCACCGCCTACCCAACCAGTTACAATTGAAACAAGTAAAACTAGTAAGAATACAGCAACTGCAGCTATAGCTCTTTTTAAAAGAGCACCTGTAGCAGCTTTAATTTCTTTTTCATCACCAGCCATAACAGCTTTACCTAAATCTATTGTTCCAAATACTAGTAAAATAATTGGTATTCCTATTTGTAAAATAAGCAAAATTTTCTTAATTAAACCTATAATTGTTAATAAATCACTACCTTCTTCGCACATAATATCCCTCCTTTACACATTTAAATTGTAATATATATATTATAATTTGTCAACTTTTGTGCTTAAAAATTCCCCAAAATCCTTCTGAATTCGAAGATGGCTCTTCTTTTTGTGTTAAAAAACCCAACCTAATTAAAAAATTTTCAATTGCTATGCTTGGAACTCTATCATTAAGTGGTGGAATACTATAAAAAGTTTTAATTCCTGCTTCCATTTCAAATTCATATATGTCTTGAGGTGTAAGCATACTTTTATTTAAAACTATCTTTTTTCCGCCTAAAGTTTTCAATATTTCTTTATTTCTAGCAACTAATTTATTAACTTTTATTGTAGATGGTTCTAGCAAGTAAATTACGTCACTACACGCTCTTTCCTGATTTGAATTATTTAAATCAATCAATACAACTTCGGCATTACCATTATATTTCAATAATTCTTTACCAAAATCAGCACTAGTACAAGAAATCATATCTTTATCAGCAAAATATATAAAATCCCTTTTATCAATTTCGATAGCTATAACTCTATAATTTTTTTGCAGATGTTTTTTCAACATGAAAATAAACGAAGTACTTCCTGCATTTTCAGTCAAATTTTTTACACCTATTATTTTGATACCTTTAATATCAGCACGCATTATGTCAGATGGCTGATCATTAAGGTTTTGCAAAGATGCAACATCTTTATAAGAATTTGGATGTGACATTAAATACATAATGCCTTCTGTATTCTTAGTAAAATTATATATACCCATAGATATCAATCCAGATATGTATTCGGTCGATGAAGTATTAGACGTACCGTCTAATAACAATATTAACTTACTAGAATCCAAATTGATAGACAAACTTTGAATATTTTTTAAATCATCATAATCTTTTATTGCTGTAATGTCTAATATCATCTTTTCATAAAAGAAATTTTCAAACATTGAAATAATTTCTTCTGACGAAAACTCTCCTTGTATTTTTTTTATAACATCAACGTTTAATGAGGATAAAATATCTTCTCTTTGATTAGAAATAATTACATTCATATAGCCTCCTAACCAGTGTATATAACTTTAGTTTCTCCAGATACAGGAAAATTAGTTATTCTTCCAATTATTGGGAAATCAAAAGAAACATATGTAGTAACTCTATAATATTTACCTCTTTCAGAATTAAGTTCTTCTATACAATAACCATTATCACAAGAAGCATCAATACTTACATTCCCTACTGATGCCCTATAATATCCTACATTTGCAATATACGACTCAATTTGAGGCTTTGCAAGGTCATATCCCTCATAAGCCTCTATCAAATTTATAATTTGATTTTTAACACGAAAAGTAATCGAATAATTGATAGCAATAGCTAAAAAGCAAACATAAATTACAATAAAAAACATAACTAATTTTATAAGTAACGCTCCACCAATCGCCTCTCTCATTCTATCACTCTCCTATCTTAAAATAATTCAGTTTCTATATAATTTGTAAATTCATTCATTGAAACATCAATATTCTCATTTAATGATTCTTGCTCATCCCACTCAGCAGTTAATTTTTCTTTAATTGATGGCCACATGAAGCTTACAAATAAAGTTAATAATAACCCTAACGCAATAACTGTAATCAATGTTAAGTTTAACTCACCTGTAGCTGCTTTCATATAAAATATCCCTCCTTTACTATATTTTAAGTATAATATGCAAATACTAATATTGCAACATATATTTACACTTTTTTACTAAAATTGTTGTAACATTGCAAATAATAATAGAATCATAACTCCACCACCAACTACACCAAGCATTAGCATAGTCTTATTTTCCATTCTTTGAAGTCTTTCTTTATATCTTGTTTCTCTTGCTTTGTTTTGAAGTGCTGAAACACTTCTAGAAAACATTACTAATTGTTCGTGCTTGTTTTCTTGATTACCTAAACTAAGTCTATACAATAATCTCATCATTCTCATCGAATCATTTACTGGATATTCTTTTGCAAAATCCATATATGGTTCTACTGTAGAATCTCCTTCATTTATTCTTGAAACTAATTTCTTTAGTCCTGCTCTAAATATTTCAGGAGAAGTATCGATGCTTTTTGCAAGTGCGACTGGTATTGTATAGTGTTGTGCTAAAACTTCTAAATTTTTAAGAAAATATGGCAATTGTAGATTTATATCATGTAAATGCTTTTTATAATAATTATTTAATGAAGTATATCCAGATTTGAATACAAAGTATCCAGCAAGAAATGCGGCTAATACATTTATAAATGATAATTGAGTTATAAATAAGAATATGAGTGCGACTACTACTACAAACGCATTTTGTATTCTTTTGTCAAAAAGTAGATCTGGATCTGCATCTTCTCCATATTTGCTTCTTACAAGAAAATCATAATTGCTTTCTTTGAACTTTCTTATCCAGTTTCCATTATCTTTAATAAATTTTCCAGTATCAATTTTTTTATTCTTTTGTAGTATAAATAATAAAATGACACCTATTACTAGTATTTCCATTATTCAGCCCCCACATTCTCATTATAATATTTTTCTCCATCTAGTAAGAAATATGTATTTATTATTAAAATAAAATGTAATAAGAATTGGACTAAAACATCATCTAATAATTTTAAATATGCATCATTACCAATTAAATATTGAATTAACATTACTAATAAATAAAGTAAAACTCCATATTGTAAGAAGGCTTTATGAAAAGTTGCTCTATCGATTCTATCTCTATAAACACCTTCAACTAACATATCTATATCTGAAAGCATTGCATCGAGTGTTTCTTGCGTTTCAAGAGCACCTTCTAAAGTTATTTGTAAAAATAATTGATGCATATTTCTTACCATATGATAATCATATCTACTATTCATGTAATCTATAGATTGATTTATAGAACCATTTTCATATGACATATCTATCATTACTTTAACATCACTTGCAACAGGATCTTCTAAAATACCTGAAGCATAAACTCCCTCTAACGCTTTAACAAATGATTTAGTAACAGCAAACTCCATTATTGTATTTGTCGTATAAACTTGAATTTGTTCAAAGATAAACTCACTATAAATTCTTTTACATCTCAAATACGATAAATATGGAACCGCAAATATAGCCAAAACAGCATAAACTATACTTACTATGATACTATAAAAATATAAGTATGATACTATGAATGCTCCACCTGCAAACATTATAACTTGTATAGTATATTGTTTTGCCGAATATTCCATACCTAATTCTTTTACTTTTTCTCTTGTTTTTTTAAATGAATATGGTGCAAATTTATCGTATGCATATTCCACTTTATCGGAAATAAATTTATATGTTATAGCACCTGTATTTTTTCTATACAAGATAATAAATGCTACAATTATTATAATTAGTAAAAATTCCATAGTTATACACCCTCTTT
>CALVQZ010000024.1 GCA_944358275.1 uncultured Bacilli bacterium | reverse complement strand
TATTAACTTGTTTACTCATTTTCTTAAATACGCTACTAATCCAAATTTTGATTATGATTTAATTCAAGAAAGAATGAATATACAAGACTTTTCTAGAATAGTACTTTTAACTTATAATGAAATAAATATAAGACAGGCTCTTGAACTTGCTGATTTAATATTTGACAATAATTTAGATAAAATAAATTTCTTAAGACAATATATAAAAGATTATGAACATAATGATTCCTATGTAAAAAGTAAAACATTTACAAAATAACAAAAAGAGTTCTATTAAAAAGTAGAACTCTAAATCTATATAAACGCTTTTGCGTTACATTATATATTATGTTCACTTTGCTAAATTTGTTACATTTAATTTTAGTATTTATAATATTTTTAGCGACAATATCGCTTTTTTATTTTAGATATTTTTATTTCAATCACTTTTAATTAAATAATCTTTTACTCCTTCTTATTATGGTGGACATATACTAGTTTCTAATTTATATTTCTTAAATTTAAACATAATACTTCCATCTATATCTGTTCTATAAATATAACTATTCTTTATGTTTTCTAACACTTCATCATTTGGGTGATTATATCTATTATCTTTACCTACACTGATAACTGAATATTTAGGATTTATTTCATCTATAAATTCTTTTTTTGAACTTGTTTTACTTCCATGATGACCTATTTTTAATATATCAATATCTTTTAAATTATATTTTTCTATTAAATTTTCTTCTACTTTTATTCCAGCATCTGCCATAAGTAGTATTTTATAATTATTTATTTTTGTATAAATAACAATTGAATTATCATTTTCATTATTATATAAGTTATTATTTATAAAATATAAAATATTATTATTTATATTTAATTCTTTTATATTTTTATAATATAAAATATTATTATTTTCTAAACTTTTAATAAGTTCTAATTCTAAATCATTATATTCTCCATTATTAAATATTACTTTTTCTACTTTATAATTGTTTATCAAATTTAATGATTCACCCATATGATCATAATCTCCATGACTAAGTATTAAATAATCTATTTTTTTAATTCCAATAGATTTTAAATAGGTTATTATTGAATTTGACATAGAATAATTACTATTTGTTATTTCCCACTCTTCTTTATCATATTTAATAATACCTCCTGTATCAATAAGTATATTAGCTTTATTTTTGAATTTAATAAATATTGAATCACCCTGGCCTACATCTATAAAAGTTATTTCTGTATTATTATTAAAATATGGACTTATATAATGAATTAAAATTATAAGTATTAGTAAGAATATTTTATTATATTTTTTATTTTTAATATTATAAAGTATATAAAATATTACTACATAATAAATTATTATTACTATTATATTTATCTTTGGTAGTATAAGTATAAATATATCTATTTTTGATAAAAATAATGAAATATTTTCAAATATATGAATAATAGGTTGTAAAAAGTTAAGTGGAATGATAAGACTTAAAATAGTAAGTGGAAATATAATTGATGATATTAAAGGTACAAAAATAATATTTAAGAATATACTTAATATGTTGATTTGATAAAAATTATTTATTGTAATTGGAAGTGATACGATAAATGATATAAATGATATAGTAAATAGTTTTGTTATTTTATTTTTTATATTATTTATCATTTTATTAAAAAGTATTAAAGTAAATGATATTAAATATGAATATTGAAATCCTATTTTATATATTATAAATGGGTCTATAAATATACATATAGATAGTAATAATATCATTAGATTTATATTGCTAATTTTTAGTTTATATTTTTTATTTATTAAAATTAAAATATAAAATATTCCTGCTCTTAATATAGATGATGAATAGTTTGCTAAAAACATATAAAAGATAACTAGAAATACTATTACAATATCTTTTATTTTTACTTTATCTAATAGTTTTATAAATATAACTGTTAATAGTGATATGTGCATACCTGATACTGCAAATAAATGAATTATTCCATTTATTCTATAACTTTCCATTACATTACTATCTATGTATTTACTATTTCCTAATATAAATGCATAAAGATAATCTTTATTTTCATTTTTTTCTATTAAATCTATAATTATATTTTTTATCTTATATTTTATCTTACTATTATCTTTTAATTTAGTTATTTTTGATATTTCAAATATATAATTTATTCTTTCATATCTTAAATACTCTTTATAATTAAAATTATTAAAAATAGTATTGTTACTAGGTTCTTTTAAAGAGCCATCTAATTTAATATAATCACCTAGTTTATATTGTTCTTTAAATTGATTTAATTCATAAATCGTTTTAAAATAATATTTACATAATACTTTCTCTTTACCATCTAAATATATAGTTAATTTATTACCATCTATTAAATAATGTGTAATATATCCATATATAATTTTTTCATTTGTATATTTACTTTTAAAGTTAACATTAAAATAAAATGAATATAAAAAAGATAATAGTAAGATAAATATTATTATTTTAAACTGTAATGTAATTTTTAATTTTTTCAAATACTGCTTCTCCAATACCTGATACATTAAGTATATCTTCTATCTTTGAAAATTTATTTTTGCTTCTATACTCTATTATATTTTCTGCTTTTGCATCTCCAATATTAGGTATATTTAAGAGTTCTTCTTTTGTTGCAGTATTTATATTTATAAGAGTTGTATTTTCTATATTACTATTATTTTCTATATTATTATTTGTATTATCTTCTATTAAAGCATCATTTTTATTATCGCTACATACATCGCTTTTATCAGGACATACACATTCTTTTTCTATTTCTTTTATTATTTCTATTACTTCAGGTTCTTTAGTTAAACTTTCTTTAGCAGTTTTTACTTCATTTTTTGAATATATTTTTATATTCATTTCATCAGTAACTTTTTTACTTAAGTTTAAAAGTGAAGTATCAGCATTTTTAGTAAGTCCTCCTGCTATTTTAATAACATCTATTATTCTACTATTACTACTTACTTCATACACGCCTGGTGTTATTACTTCTCCTTTTATATCTACATAGTAACTAATATTTTCATCTTCTACTTCTTCTTTTATTATTTCTTCTTTTATATTATCGCTTACTATTATATCTTTCTCATCTTCTTTTGTAGTTAAATATAGTAATGCAATACATATTATAATTATTGATACATACCAATATTTTTTTAAAATGTCTTTCATAAAAAAATAACCTCCTAAATGATTATTCTACATCTAGAGATTATTCTCCCTTATATTTGTCTAATTTTATTTTTTATTTTTTCTTCTTGTCTCATTATAGTAGTTTCTACATTTATCCTTTGTACTAAAGTTAATCCTAAAGTTAAACATAATGCATAACTACCTCCATAACTTAAAAATGGTAATGGTACTCCCGTTAATGGAAGAAGCCCTAAAACTCCAACTAAATTGATAAATAAATGCCAGAAGATATATGCTGCTACACCATAGCATATAAGACCATGTGATAAAGTATAACAACTTCTTGCAATTTTAAGTATTCTAAATATTATATATGTATATGTTAAAATTATAAATATACCAGTAATTAAACCCAACTCTTCTACAATTACAGGAAATATAAAGTCAGTATAAGACTCTGGTAAGTATAAATATTTTTGAGTGCTGTTACCTATCCCTACACCAAATAAGCCTCCATTATTTATTGCAATATATGAATTACATACTTGATAACCTGTACCTACTTCTGTATATCTTTGACATGGATTTAAGAAGTTTAATCTTTGAAGTTGATATTCATATAGACCAGATTTTCCAGTTAAGAATAATATTACTGCTATTATTGAAAATATTGCAATACTTATAATTATTATTCTCCAAGATTTCTTTTTTGCAACAGGTAAAAGTGGAACACCACAAAATATAGAAAAACTAAGTAAAAATATTATTATAGCACTACCTAAATCAGGTTGTATTACAACAAGAGCAAATACTATAAACACAAAAATAAATGGTTTTAATGCTATTTTATAATCATCTTTATTATTTCTATTTTTTTCATAATAATATGCCATATATATAATTAGTGCTATTTTAGCAAATTCACTAGGTTGAAAGTTAAAAAATGGTAATGATAACCAGCTTTTAGAACCATTTACAGTTATACCCCAAAATTGAAGACTTACTAAAAGTGCAATTGAAAAGTACATAATAAGTTTATAATGTTTTTTATATTTTTGCATAGGTATATTTATTAAAAATAAAAATGCGAATAAGCATATAATCAGTATAACTGATTGTCTTATTAAATAGTAATATGCATTATCTGAAGCAGTTATTGCTTTTACATATGAAGCACTAAAAATCATTATAAGTCCAAATACATACATAAATACTGTAGTAAAAAATAATGGTTTATCAATTTTTCTTAATACTTTTATCATAATGCACCTTCCTACTATAATTATAATAGCACATTTTGATAAATATTTGTTAAATTTTAGGTTAATAATATAACAATTTACAGTAGTTTGTAATACATTATACTAGAAATAGTAAAGGAGGAGTGTATTATGTATTATTATGGATATAACAGTGGATATAGCTATGGTTCCCCTAATTGTTGTGGCGGATATAATCAAGGCCCTCAATGCGGGTGTGGTGGAAATAATATGGGTGCTATTGTATTAGTATTATTTATTCTCTTAGTTATCGTAATTGGTGCAAGATTTGTAACTAATTAGCAAAAAGGAAAAATAATTTCCTTTTTTTTATATTTGTGATAAAATATTGTATGTAGTTGGGGTGATGTTATGCTTAAAACTAAAGATATATTAGATGAAAAAGATAAAAGACTTAGACTTATTAGTGATGAGGTTGTTTTTCCATTAAGTGATAAAGATAAAAAAGCAATAGATGATATGATAGAATATTTAAGAGATAGTCAAATAGAAAGTATTGCAGAAGAAAGGAATTTAAGACCTGGTATGGGAATGGCTGCTATACAACTTGGAATTAAAAAAAGATATTTTGTAATAGTACACGAAGTAACTGAGGAAGATGATATAGAACAAAAATTTGATACTTATATTATCGTAAATCCAAAAGTATTAAGTCATTCAGAAGAGATGATTGCTGCTGAAGTTGGTGAAGGTTGCTTGAGTGTTAATAGAGAAACAGAAGGATATGTTAAAAGATATGCTAGAATTAAAGTAAGTGGATATGATATAGAAGGTAATAAAATTGTAATAAGAGCAAGAGAAGAACTTGCAATAGCATTTCAACATGAATTAGATCACTTAGATGGAATACTTTTTACAGATAAACTTACTGATGATATTAGTAATGTTAGAACTATATAGTTAAAATAAGGAACAATTTTGTTCCTTATTTTAATAAATTACCACATACATAACAAGTTTTACTCTTAGGATCATTAACTGTTCCACATGCTTTACATATATTTGAAGTTACTTTTATTTGAGATGTATCCTTCTTTATTTTTTTTCTAACTTTTTTAGGTTTACCATAACCTTTTTTACTTCTTTTAATAATTATTATCATAAGAATTATTATTATTATAAACTCTAATATGAGTATAATCCACTTAAACTCGATATTTGATAAGAAAGATAAATCAAATACAAAGTTCTTTTTTACATTTATAGTATACTCTCTAGTGCTACCTTCTTTGTCGCTTACTTTTATTATAATTTTAGAGCCATCAGTTAAATTATCATTACCTACTATAGTATATGTTGCATCACTTTTTTCACAAGTTGGAGTTATAACTAATGTTTTTTCATTATCAATAGTAATATCATAACTAAATACATCTCTATTAAATTTTATGTCATAGTTTTTTATTGATAGACTTTTTAAATAATTATCAGTTGAATCATAATCTTCTCTATTAACTATTAACTCATATTTTTGAGGATCTCCTGATTCTGAAGTTACAGTTATAGTTATTTTATTACTACCAACTTTTAACTTAGTATCGCTAACTTCTACCTTTGCTAAAGATGATTCTGCAACTGCTTTAACATCTATAACATCTACATTAGAATCAACTGTAAAATTATAAATATATATATCTGGATCAAATTCAATCTCACCTACAGAAAGTTCAATATTTATAAGTCTATTATTTAAATCACTTCCATCACTTCTTATAACAGAAATAGTATAAGTATTTATAGTACCATCTTCCGCTTTTACTTTAACTAATAAATTATTAGTACCAACATTTAATTTTACTTCTCTTGGTCCATATCCAGATACAAAGCTAGCTTTTTTATCTAAAACACTAGCATTTATCTTAACACTATCTACACTGCTATCTACTACAACAGAATATGCTTTTACATCACTATTAAATGAAAATTCACCCTTTGATAAATATAATGATGCTAGTTTAGCATTATTACTCTTCTTTACAAATTCACCGGGAACAGATACTAAATATTTTTCTTTTATTTCATTTCCAGATACTTTTGCAGTCATAGTAACATAAGTAGAGCCCGCACTTAAAGGATATACAACTCCATCAGTAATTTTAACTATCTTACTATTTTCAACTGAATAAGTAACATTAGTTAAAGTTAATGATGAAGGAAGAATTATATTTGATTTTAATTTACCAGAATCACCTGTAATATTCAAACTTCCACCTAAAAAAGTATTTCCGCTTAAATTTAAACTATTAAGATTTATAAGTTTATTAAGCCCTGTTAAATTTTCTATACTTCCTTTATAATTAGAACAGTCAAGGGTAGTTATTTGATTTAACTCCTCTGGAAGTATACTATAAGAATAATCCTTTTTTTCTTCTTTATTTAAATTATAAGCATCTATTATGCATTTATATAGATTATCATCTATAAACGAATCATTAGCAGGACTCGCATACACATTAGAAGTAAAACACATCAAAATAAAAGCACATAATAATTTAATATATATTTTCATAGCCAATCTCCTATTCTAAGAATAGAATATCATAAATTCATCTTTTAATCAACAAAAAAGATGATTACACATCTTAATTTATCCACTCAACTAAAGCATCAACAGGCATATATCCACTTGATTTTTTTACTAAAGTGCCATCTTTATATAATACTAATGTAGGAATAGACATAATTCCATATTTTTTTGCAATACTAGGATGTTTATCTACATCAATCTTACATATTACTATATCCTTATCTTTATCTGCAAGCATTTCAAGTTCAGGTGCAAGCATCTTACATGGACCACACCAAGTAGCAAAAAAATCAAGTAATACTACTCCTTTTTCTATCAATTCTTCAAACTTACTTTCATCAAAATCATTCATTAACATATTATTCCTCCTCTTTTTTATATTTGCTAATTAACTCATCTACATTATCAATATCAATCTTATCTTTTTTATCAAGAAGTTCTACACTATCAGTAGTAACTATGTCATTCTTAAGTAATATCTCAACTATATTTCTATTAGTAGACCTAATATCTTTTATATCTATCTTATTAGTAGTAAACTCTTTAATCTCATTAAATGCATCTACTGCTTCTTTTGTAATGTTAGAAACAATTGGGGTGTTTTTTAATATAAAATTTGCATATTTAGACTCACTTATATATGGTACTTTAAATATAGGCATAGATATGATAAATAAAACTACATAAATAATTACAACAGATTGAATTATTCCAACAATCATACCTAATAATTTAGATGGTAATGCTAAAATAACTGTCATTTTAAGCAAATTTTCTACTATACCAGATATGCTTATTACCATCCCAAGCACCATTGATAAAACAGCAAGACAAATCATAAATGCTAATATTTCATATAATAAAATATTTAATGCAGTAAGCCCTCCCATTTCAAAAAATGGTAAATTTTCATATAAAACCATAGATAATGGATTTTTTAATATAAACGATAATATAACTACAAGTATTGTTCCAATAAATGTAATAGTTTGCTTAAAAAATCCTCTAACAAAACCCATAAATGCTCCAAATAAAAGCGCTATAAGTATTATTAAATCAACTATATTCATATCACACTTCCTTTATATTTATTATTATATTACAAAATATTAGAAAAATAAATAAATTTGTGATAAAATACTATTAGGTGATGTAAATGGCAAAACAATTAACTTTTTCCTATGAAATAAGTGATGCAACTAAAAATGAAATGATAGAATATTTTAAATATAAAAAAAGAGAAAAAACTCCACCTTATGCAATTTTCCAAGCAAGAGAAGCAGACACTACAATTACTTTATATGAATCAAATAAAGTAGTATTTCAAGGTATAAGTGCGGATATAGATGCAAATATGTGGAAAGAAAGAGAAAAAATGCTTACTGGTAAATATCCTAAAGAAAAGATAAAAGATAAGAAACCTGACAAAAAGAAAGATAATAAAAACGATTATTATTTTATTAACTCTATAGGTAGTGATGAGGTTGGAACAGGTGATTATTTTGGACCAATTGTAGTAACTGCTTCATATGTAAGCGTGAAAGATATAAATTATTTAAAGGAATTAAAAGTAAGAGATTCAAAAACATTGACAGATGAACAAATTTTAAAAATAGCACCGGAGTTAATTAAAAGAATACCTCATGTTACTGCAATTTTAACAAATAAAAAATATAATTATATATATAGTAAAGATATGAATATGAATAAAATAAAAGCAATAATACATAACAATGCATTATATGCTCTATTAAATAAAGACAATTATAAATATGATAAAATAGTTGTCGATCAATTTGTATATGAAGAAAAATATTATGAATATTTAAAAGATAGTAAAAATGTCGTAAAAGGAATAACTTTTATTCCAAAAGCTGAAAATAAATGCCTATCTGTTGCATGTTCTTCAATAATAAGTAGATATATATTCTTAAATGAAATAAAAAAAATGACTAAAAAATTAGGAATAAAAGTATTACTAGGTGCAAGTAGTGATGTAGATGAAGTCGCAAAAAAAGTCAAAGATAAATTTGGTGAAGAAAAACTAAATGAATATGTTAAATTAAACTTTAGTAATACAAAGAAAATACAATAAAAAATCCTTATTTACATTTAAATAAAAAGTACAATGAATCTTAATTCTTTTGTACTTTTTGTTTTATTATATTCTTTCTTTTCCACCCATATAAGATTGTAATGCTTTAGGTATATTGATTGAACCATCTTCATTTAAATTATTTTCTATTACTGCAATCATACCTCTTGGACTTGCAATTACTGTATTATTTAATGTTGCTACTAAGTAATTACCATTACTTCCTTTTGCTCTTATGCCTAATCTTCTTGCCTGAGCATCTCCTAGAGTGGAACAAGAACCTACTTCAAAGTATTTTTGTTGCCTTGGACTCCATGCTTCTACATCACATGATT
>CALVQZ010000023.1 GCA_944358275.1 uncultured Bacilli bacterium | reverse complement strand
ATTATGAATTTCCTTCTACTATGGAATCAATATATAATTTTTCTTCTAATAATAAGGGATTAAATTTAATTTTAAATGATGGATTAAAAGAAATAAGTTTTATTATTACAGATATTTATAGTGTGAGTATTCCAAGTGGCTTAAAAGCATTTAAAAAATATACAGGTTTAGTTGACCCAAACAAATTTAGAATTGTAGAATTTAGAGATTATGAAAATTCAAACATATTAAACAATATAGAGAACTTTATTGATTTTATGAAATGTTGTGCTATTGAAAAAATTAAATATCATAGACCTAGCGCACGGAATTTAAAAATTCAAGAAAAATATGTTACCGGAAGATACACTACCTCTGATCATGCTGCATTATTTGATCATGAATATAAAGAATATGAATATGTTTTTGACCCAGTTTTTTCATCAATGAAATTATTGAGCAAAGATAATAAAACAAAAATAGTCATACAAGCTAAAGATTTAGAAGATCATTTTTACAAGAAAGAACTATATTTATTTGAATTGGTTGGAGTGCCTAATTATTCTCAAATTTATTCAAAAATAAGAGAAACTATAAAAGAACAAACAGGTTATGATATTGCTACACAAGAACAAATATCTTGTAAAAAATGTAAAGATAAACAAATTGGCTTGAATATGATACGATAATTTCAATATAATTGTTAAATATAAATAAAGGAGTTCAAATGAAAAGATTATTTAGAATAAGTTTTGATGTTTTTTTAAACTCATTTACATCAATTATTACTTGGTTTTTTATTGGAATAATTATCAATAAAGATTTAACAAATATTTTTACTTTAACATATCCTTTACAATGCCTTATGGGAATTAAATAAGAACATAGATGAAATGGTAAAAGAAGTACAAAATACTTTTATTTCATTATATAAAGTATTACTTGATATGGAAGAAGAGTATAATAAAAAACAAGATGTTGAAAATAATATTCTTAATAGAATATAAAATATCAAAGTAAGAAGTTTTTTAGTTAATAATATATTATTTTTACTTTAAAAAGATGATATAATCAATATAGGTGGTAATATGGCAATAACTAAAACTAATTTTATAAATTATTCTAGATGTAGAAGATATGTCGCATTAGATGAAGTAAAAAAAGAAAGATTAAATTCTGATATTAGTTATGAAGAATATAGAAATGAAGAGTTAAGTGAAAAATTAAAAGAGTTAGTAGGAGAGATGTATACTACTGATGAAGAGGGTAATGAGGTTGATTTAATAAATGTAGAAGATCCTCAACTAGAGGTTATGATGCCTTATTATAAAGAAATAGAGATGCTTTCAGGAAGAAAGGTTGCTAATTTATTTGGAGGAAAAACTATTTATTCTTTAGATACTAAAACACAAGAGTCATTTGATTTTGATGAAGATGGAATAAAGTATTTATGTTATGTTGATATTTATAATGAAACTAGTGATGAGATAAATATAGTAGAAGTTAAAGCTACAACTAGTAAAAAATATTTTGATTTAGAAGCAGGATATAGAAGTACTAAGAATGAAAAACATGAAAAATTTTCTATTTTTTATACTGATAAAAGGGGAATATATCATTTAAAAGAAGAATTAAATAATTGGAATATGTTAGATGAAATGCCTCTTATAGAGTATACAAAAAAAAGAAATAAGCTTCTTGATAAGTACGATTCATGCGGTAAATATATATATGATTTAGCAGTACAAAGAATGATTATAGAAGGAGATTTAAAACAACATAATTTTACTAATAAGAAGATAAATTATTATTTAGCAGTACTTAATCATGAGTACGTTTTTGATGGAAAATATGAAAATGGTAAAGCTGTATATAGTGATGATATTATAAGAATATTTGATTTCAATAATATAACTAAAGAATTATTAGAAAAAGTAAATTTTGATAAGAAAGAAATATTAAGTTATCTTAATGATATGGATGTTAGTCCCTGTAAGTTAGGTGAATTTTGTGAACATAAAAAACCTAGTAAATGTAAATATTGTAAAATATGCATGAAACATATACCCAAATATAATTCATCTTTAAATTATATGAATAATGGCTTTGGGTTTAAAGATGAAAATGGATTTGTTCATAAAGGGTTAGAACTTATAAATGAAGGTTATATAAATATGTTAGATGTTCCTGAATCTTGGATTAAAAATGAAAATCATTTTATACAAAGAAATTGTTTGATTAGTGGAAAGGAGTATATCAATAAAGATAAGATAATTTTAGCACTCAATAATATTAAATATCCGATATATCATTTAGATTTTGAATCTTTTCCATGCCCTCTTCCCAGATTTAAAGGAGAAAAGTGTTATATTCAATCACCATTTCAATTTTCACTGCATATAGAAAGAAGTCCTGGAGTGTGCGATAAAGAAAAAGATCATTTTGAGTTTTTATCGAGTGATCCTTCTAAAGATGATAGAAAAGAATTAACTAAAAAATTATGTGAATATATAGAACCTGACGGTACTTTGTTCGCACAAAATGTTTCTTTTGAAAAAGGAAGAATAAAAGAACTTGCTTTAATGTTTCCTGAATATAAAGATAAACTAATGAAGATACATGAAACCGCATCAGATTTACTATATATAGTAAAGGGTAACTCATCATTTTATAAAGCTATGAATTATGATGATGTTGAAGCGAAAAAGGTAAATTATTATCATAAGAATTTATCTGGATCGTATTCTATTAAAAAGACTCTTCCTGTGTTTAGTGATTTAAAATATGATGATTTAGATGTAAAAAATGGAACTCAAGCACTTGTAACATATGCGATGTTTGATAAAATGGCAAAAGAAGAAAGAGATTTTAAATATAATTCATTATTAGAATACTGTAAGCAAGATACATGGGCTATGGTAGTAATATTAGATAAGATAAGAAAAATGGTTGGTAAATAAATTGTAAAATAATGTCTAGTATATTGAATAAAAATTAAATATGTAATATGCTTAAAATAGAGGTGAGATATATGATTTATCCTTCAATAGATAAACTTCTAAACATTGTTGACTCTAAATACGCTTTAGTACATATTGTGTCTAAGCGTGCAAGAAAGATGAGTGAAGATAGATTCTATCAAATGCGCGAAAGAGACTATAAATGTAAGAAGAATATAGGAAGAGCATTAGAAGAAGTTGCTGAAGGCTTAATACATATTAAATAGTATTAAGTTTTTTAGTGTGGAGGGCTTATGAAAATAAATAAATTTAAGAAGGTTGGTTCAAATAAATATAAAGTATTTTTTGATAATAATTCTATGGTTATTTATGAAGATGTGATTATTAAATATAATCTATTATATAAAAAAGAAATAAATAATGAATTATTACAAAAGATAAATGAAGATAATTATAAAGCATCTATATATGATGTTGCATTAAAATATATAAGTATTAGAATGCGTTCTAAAAAAGAAATAGAAGAATATTTAATAAAAAAGAAATATGATAAGAAAGATATAGATGATGTAATAGAAAAATTATCTTATCAAGGAATTTTAAATGATAAAGAATTTTGTAAATGTTATGTAAATGATAAGATACATCTTACTAATAATGGAATAGATAAAATAAAGAGTGATTTAATAAGGCTAGGTATAGAAGAAGATGTTATATTAAATGCGATTAGTAATATTGATGAAAATATATTATATGAAAAGTTAGAAAAAATAATAAAAAAAGAGATTAAAACTAATACTAAACTTCCAATAAATAAGATGAAAAATAAAATAGTTAATAGATGTATTTCTTTGGGTTATAAAAAAGAAGATATATGTGAAATATTAGATAGTTATGATTTGACTAGTACTTCTCTTATAGAAAAAGATTATATGAAAATATATAATAAATATAAGTCAAAGTACGATGATGTTAAGTTAAAAGCAGTGATTAAATCAAAATTATATCAAAAAGGATACACTATAGAACAGATAAATAATATTGTTAGTGATTATTGATAATATCTTTTATATTTAATTTAATTTCTTTTTATTATAAAGCGCTAGATATTGATGTTAATACTAATGAATTAAAGGGGTTTCAAACTGTAATATAAATAATATTGTAATTATAAGTAAATTTGTAGTTATTTGAGTTTAGGTAAAATTTTATAAAAAAGAAAAAGAGATGAAAAATGTGGATAACTTTTTCATCTTTTTGCTTGTAAAATAAGGAAATATCTTCTTAAAATTGGTATAATTAAATTATAAAAAAAAATTATTACTAAACAAAATAATAAGGAGGTATTTCCATGAA
>CALVQZ010000022.1 GCA_944358275.1 uncultured Bacilli bacterium | reverse complement strand
AAATATAGATATATTGCTTTATATAATAGCAAATAGTATTATTTTAGTCAATTTTATACATTTAAATCAGAGAAAAAGAGTAAATTTTTTTCGCAGTAAAATTTTTATTATAACTAATGATGATGTATTACATCCTATGCTAGATGTTGCAAATACTGATAATTTTCATAATAAGGATAAGAAAGTTGCTACATTAAATGAAGAATGTAGGCTTATACTTATCGATAAAGATGATATATCTTATATATATATATGGATAATTGTCAAAATATATTTATAAGAGATTTCTTTGCTAATTTAGATAAAGATAAAGTTTTATATGATGAAAGTTATTGGCAAAGTATATTTTATATGGATCCTGCTAGTTATAAAAAAACTAAGATTTGTATGAATGGTGAACAAATTGGTCTTTCTTATTTACAAAATACATATGTTTCTATAGGTGTAGGTGAAGATGGTACTAATACATTCAGTGTTGGTACGGGAAAATTAAATTTTGAAGATGAAAATTTTGTTATAAATCCTGATAATATACTTTATCAAGATAGTGATTTTGTAAGTGGTGTAAATTTACCACTTAGAGAATATATAGAAAATTGTGAAGTACTTGCTAATACTGGTACACTTGAAATAAGTGAGTTTTTAACTCAAGACTATTTAAATAAGTTAATTGCAGGAAATGATTTATCTTCTTCTATACATCCATCGTATGACAATTTTACTTATGATAAAGAAAAAAATATTGTTAACATTCATGCAAAATATTATGTTGTTATGTCGGTTGATGGAAAAAGAGTATCTTTAAATGATGTTTATTTAAATATAAATTCAGATAGTGTATGGATAACATATGGAAATGCTGCTAGAAATGTTGGAGAGTTTATAAATGATAATAATTCATCTACAACAATATATTTAGAAACAGTTTTAGATTATTATGGAATATTATCAGAAAGTAAACAAGAATATGATTTAAGTGAAGATGAAATATTTGAATTGTTTATTAAGTACTATCAAGAAGTTTATACTAATAGTTTAGATGAAAATGTTAATGTAAAATAAAAAAAGCAGGTATTTGAGATGGGGTTCATATCACAGTTCATCACATCAATTACTTGCTTTTTTGCTTAATCTTTTCTAATTTATTTTTATCTAGTGTATAAATTATAAATTCATCACATTCTTTTTCTTTATTAAATTTACTATATTCTAATATACTTTTATCAAAATCGTTTGTAGATATAGATACAACACCATTTATACTAAATCCTTTTTTTTCTTTTTCTATAATGTATTTAAATATAGTATTTGAAATAAGTTTAATTGTCTTATCGTTTTGATAATTATTTTGTACTGCTATTTTATTTATATCTATATAATTTAAATTGTTTTTATTAAAGAAAGATATATCACTTTTTTTAATAAGTTTATATTTTTCCATTCTTAATATTTTTTCATATGTTTTCTTTTTTATAATTATAAAGTTAATATATCCAATAATATCTTCTTCATCATGTATTATAACTAAATCAGTCTTTTTACTTTTAATTATGTCATCTAGCATTTCTTTAGGTAATATAAAGTCTTTATCAAAATTATTTTTATTCAATTTATATATTTCATCTACTATTTTAGAATTATAAGTAAGTCCTCTTGAGAATGATAATTTATCGCTTTTGTAATATGCTTTTTTATATCTTGATAAAACAATAATATTTGATATTATTAAAAATATCTCTGCAACTACAGTACTATAACTGTGAAACGATAAGTCATATACAATCCATAATGAATATGTAATGATTCCTATTGCTACTACTTTACTATTTTTCTTAGTTAGTGCATATGAATCTACTAATGATGCTAAAACGGAGAAAAATGAAATAAATCCTTCTTTTGAAAATATCGCAATTAGTATATAAAATGGTATTGTTAGATAAAATATTTTCATTGGATTTTTAACTTTTATATAAAGAAAATCTCTTATTATTTCAAATGCTACTATGATTATTCCCGAAGTTGCACCTAAAATACCATAATTTATTACAAATAAAAAGCAAGCAACTAGCTGAAAATATAGTATTTTTTTATTACCGCTTTTCCAATAGCTTATTAAAAGAAAAAACCAACCTAATGCACCTAGAATTTGTGCTATATAATACATTATTATCACCTCGTGAATTATTATAACAAATATAATTAAAAAAATGCATAAATTTGGTATAATATTTAATGTTTATTTAATTATTAAGTTTAATAATTGTAAAGGTGATATTATGCGTATATTAGTTGTTGAAGATGAGTATAAATTAGCAGATTTAATTGCAGATAGGTTAAAAAAAGAAAAATATTTAGTAGATATTTCTTTAAATGGAGAAGATGGGCTTTATAATGCTCTTACGAATATTTATGATCTTATTATTTTAGATGTAATGCTTCCTATAATAGATGGTTTTAATATTTTAAAGAGGATAAGAGAAGATGATATTAAATCTAAGATTATAATGCTTACTGTTAAATCTGAATTAGAAGATAAATTAACAGGACTTTCAAATGGTGCAATTGATTATGTTACTAAACCTTTTCATATGGAAGAATAAGTTGCAAGAGTTAATGCTCATTTGAGAAATTCTTATAATGTTAGTAATAACTATATAGAAGTTTCTGATTTTTTCTTTTTAAATTGTAATATCTATCTTTATTCATTTTTATAAATATTCATACAATATTGTAGAAATGGTGGTAATTGTATGATTATATTATTTTTAATTATTGCACCTGTAATTTGTATTTTAATAAAATCAATTTTATATGTAATAGTAAAGAAATATGGAAAAATTTCATATGATGGTTTTTCTGCTATGGGATTTATATATGATTCTAAAAATGATCTATTTTATTCTACAAAAAATGCATGGCAAAAGAATTTTGGGTATACACATATGTATGATGTATGGGCTCCATTATTTAGAATGATAATAGATACTGAACCAGTAAGATTTAATTATGATAATAAAAATTGGTTAATTACGTTTTGGAAAGGACAATATGGAATTGTAACAGGAGCAGAAGTTGGCATTTATTCTACTAAAGATAAAAAAGTAAATAAAAAAACAGTTTATTTTCCATCATGTGAAGAAATGCTCGATATAAGTATAACTTTGTATAAAAATGATAAAGTGATTGCTAAAGTAAAAGATAAACATTGGTGGCTTGCAATATTTAAATTGGGAATGTTTAGTAAACCTAAAGAACTTTCTATGGATGTAAGTATTACTTTTAAAGATGAAAAAATGTTAGAAGCATTTTTTAAATCGTTTAAGAAATTAAGATATAAAAATAAAGATTATACTGTTATAAATAACACTTTTTCTTTTAGATTTAAAAAGCCTAAAACAAGAAAAGTATGGACAAGAACATGGCTTGTAAGTAGTATTAACCAGCATTTTAATAAGAAAAATGTAGAATTATATAATGAATATTTAGCTAATTTTATAGATGATAATGGAATAGATGATACGAAAACTGATAGTAAAATTATTGAAGTTAGTAAATTTATTCCTGATATTTTGAAAAACCCTATAGAAAAAAGTAAAGTTGAATTAAGAAAAGATGAAGATATAATATTTTTAGATAGCAGTGTTTATAGAGTGAAAAAAGGTTAAAATATGTCAAAAAAGTTAGATAATATTTTTAATAAATCTAGACGTATTTTAATAGATGATAATTCAAAGATAGTTATAATGAGTGATTGTCATAGGGGAGCTGGTAATAATTATGATAATTTTATTAAAAATCAAAATATATTTGAGGCTGCTTTAGCAAGCTATTATAAGAAAGGGTTTGTTTATATTGAATTAGGTGATGGTGATGAATTGTGGGAAGTTGAAGATTGCAAGGATATAGTTTCAGCGCATTTAGCAACATTTGAGCAACTTAAGAAATTTAATGACACTGGTAGACTTATTATGATCTATGGAAATCATGATATAGTAAAAAAAACACAAAAAGAATTAGAAAAATGTTTTTACAAACATTATAATACAAAAACTAAAGAAATAGAGCCACTATTAGATGGATTAGTCGTATATGAGTCATTAGTTTTAAAATATAATAATTATGATATATTTTTGCTTCATGGCCATCAAGTAGATTTTTTAAATGATACGATTTGGAAGGTTTCTCGTTTTCTTGTTAGATATTTATGGAAACCATTTGAACATATTGGGTTAAAAGATCCGACTAGTGCTGCAAAAAATAATAAAGTGTTAAATAAAACTGAGGAAAAATTAAAAAAATGGAGTATAGAAAATAAGAAGATTTTAATTTCAGGGCATACTCACAATCCAATATTTCCACAAAAGGGAGAGAGGCTTTATTTTAATGATGGTAGTTGTTTGCATCCTGATGGGATAACCTGTTTAGAAATAGAAAATGGAAAAATTACGTTAGCTGTATGGAAATTTAGAACAAATAAAGAAGATATTGTTTTTGTTAAAAGAGAGGTACTTGAAAGTGAACCTATTGTTGATTTTTTTAAATAATGTAGTTGGTGTTAATAATGATAAGCGATCGTTAAAAAAATTTAATGGTTGCTTTTTTGACACTGAAAGAAAGGTATGTTATTACAAGGGTATACGAGGAGTTTTATATATTTTTATAGAATATTATAGACAAGGAGGATGCAATATGAAAAGCTTATCTATTTACGAATTAAGTAGTATATATGGAGGGTGTGTGTTTAGATATTATAATTTGATATCTAGAATTTATAGAGTTATAAAAATAAAAATATTGATGAATAAAGTATTTATTGATTAACTAAATATTTTAGTTAAAATATTTATAAAATAGGTTTATGATGCTATAATGTAATTGAGTAGGTGAAGTATGAGAAAGTTAAGAAAATATAGATCTCAATTACGTAATAAAAAATTAAATTTTATTGGTGTTTTTGTAATTGTTTTAATATGTATTTTAGGTATTTTTCCTTTATCTAGTAATGAAAAAGAAGTATCTAATGATGGAGGGTTGGAAGATACTGTAAAGATAGAAGATAGTTACTCATCTTATATTATAGAAGGTGCTAAAATAAAGGTTCATTACATAGATGTAGGCGAGGGGGACTCTATTTTTATAGAATTACCTAATGATATGACTATGCTGATAGATGCGGGTGAATCTAATGTTTCTTCTTATATAGCTGAATATATAAGAGATTTAGGTTATTTTAAAATAGATTATTTAATTGGGACTCATCCACATGCGGATCATATTGGAGGTATGTCATATATTATAAATAATTTTGTAATTGGAAAGATATATATGCCTAAAGCTATTTCTACTAGTAAAACTTATGAGAATTTACTTAATACAATAGTAGATAATAACTTGAAAGTAACTACTGCAAAAGTAGGAGTTAGTATTTTAAATATTGATAATTTAAGAGTAGATATTATTGCGCCTAATAGTGATAATTATAGTGATTTAAATAATTATTCTGCTGTAATTAAAATAGTTTATAAGAACAAAAGCTTCTTGTTTATGGGGGATGCTGAGAGAGTAAGTGAGGATGAGATAAAAACTGATGTATCAGTAGATGTTATTAAAGTAGGACATCATGGTAGTGATACGTCATCTAGTGCTTCTTTTGTAAAGAAAGTGAATGCTAAGTATGCTATTATAAGCGTTGGTGCAGATAATGAATATAATCATCCAAGTGAAGATGTGGTTAGTAGATTTCAAAGTAGTGGTGCAAAAGTATATAGAACAGATTTAAATGGTAATATAATTGTAACAAGTGATGGTGATACACTTGAAGTTACAACATCTAAATAGAAAGAGGTAGTTATGAAAGTTATAATAGATAGATTTGAAGGAGAATATGCAGTTGTTGAAATAGATTCTAATAATTATGTTAATCTTCCTAGGGTGTTAGTTCCTAATTCCAAAGAAGGGGACATTGTTTTGATAGAAGTAAAAAAAGAAGAAAGTAAAAATAGAAAAGAGCATATTCAAAAACTTATGAACGATGTATTTTCTGATTAAAGGATACAAATTATGATAGAAAAAGTTAAAGAGGAAGTTATTAAATTGTCAGATAAAGATGATTCAGGACATGGAATGGATCATATAAATAGAGTATTAGATTTATCTTTAAGATTTGCAACAAAAGAAAATGCTAATAAAGATATTGTTTCTTTGATAGCATTACTCCATGACGTTGATGATTACAAATTATTTGGCATGAATAATGCTGAAAATTTAACAAATACGAAAAAGATTATGGAAGATTGTAATGTAGATAAAAACACACAAGAACAAGTATGTCTTGCTCT
>CALVQZ010000021.1 GCA_944358275.1 uncultured Bacilli bacterium | reverse complement strand
CCTTATATTAAATGCAATTCCTTCTGGGTTTCATAGCAATGGTATTTTTAATATATCAGAAATAAATGGAATACACTCTCAACTTGAAACTTGGCTTAGTAAATTTAGAGGCGTCTCTACTAGACATCTACAAGAGTATTTAGATTGGTTTGTTTATATTTTTACTATGAAAAAAAGATTCTTAATAAACAAAATCAAAACAGAATCTTATTCTAAAATATTAATAGACAATAATTATATTAAATCTAATGATATTTTTAATATTAAAATGCCTATTGACTTAAACATTGCTTATGCTGAATATCTTAATCAGTCATAAAGTTTAACACAACTTTTATATAAAAAACTCTATTATTTGATGAAAATTATTACATCATATATTAGAGCTTTTATAAGAATTACCCTTCTAAATCATTATATTCTGTAGTAAGGTTAGTTAATTTTTCAATTATTTTAGTTTCTTCTACCTCTTCTAATGAGTACCACCCATTTTTAAACATTAGTTCATATGCATCTCTTTTTAATGTGATTATCCTTTCAAATGTTTGATAGTATTGTTCATATAATACTTCGTTACTTGCTTCTGACATTACTGTAACATAATTTTTTGACATTTCTTTTAAATGTGAAAGTAATGAATTCAAGTAGTCTTTATCGTTTAATTCTATACCTGTTGGTACTTTTGTCTTTTCATTTGTAATTTTATTATTCATCGCTTCCTCCTAAAATGTCTAAAACTATATTCATATTTTCATCGAAAAGTTGACAACCTTCTTCTAAAATTTTTTTAATTTCTTCGTCAGTCACTTTTTCAATACTATTATAGATACATTTATATGCTGCATAATTCCAATTAAACATATCTGTTAAATAATCTAAATCTTTTCCAGTAATAATGTCTGGTACTAATTCGTATTTCATAATTTTCTCCTTTCAATATTACTATGTACAATTATTTAATTTATATAACATTTAAATGTTCCAATAATATTTTTAATCCAGTCAATATAAGTACTATTCCACCTAATAATTGTGCTTTTAATTTAAGTTTATTTTTGAATATTATTCCAATTAAAACTCCTGTTGTAGATATTACAAAAGTTATTATTCCAACTATTATAGCTGATGAGATTATATTTACGTTTAAAAATGCAAAAGTAACTCCTATAGCTAATGCATCTATACTTGTTGCAACAGAAAGAAGTAGCATTGTTTTAATATCAATACTTTCATCTACACTTTCTCTAAAGTCTTTTTCTAATATCATACTTATACCTATTATAGTAAGTAATACAAATGCAATATAGTGATCTATTTTTGTAACAACTTCTTCAAAAGAAAATCCTAAAAAATATCCAATAGTAAGCATTAAAGCTTGAAAAATACCAAAATATAGTGCAATTATTATTATACTTTTACTTCTTTTTTTTATACATAAGCCTTTTGCTATTGCTACTGCAAAAGCATCCATTGCTAGTCCTACTGCTATTAAAATAATATCTAATGTACCCATGCTATCACCTTATTAAAAGGTATGCATATAATAAATAAAATAAACTTAAAAAATAAAAAAACATCTAACTATTCAGATGCTTCTTTTGATAATACTTTTTTTCCTTTATAGAATCCACATTCTGTACAAACTCTATGTGGTCTTATAATTGCTCCACAGTTAGAACATTTTGTAACATTATTTTCCTCAACTTTATAATGAGTACGACGCATTCTTTTTCTTGTTTTACTTACTTTTCTAAATGGAACTGCCATTATCTCACTCCTCCTTGTTATCCAAATACATAATATTTGTCTAGTCTTCTCTTATTAACTTCCATCCATCACCAGATTCTAGCGAATCACTTACATCCTCACTTACAACTCTTAGCGGGATTTCCAATAGGATATTTTGCCATATAATTGGAATAATATCAATATTATTTTGAATAATTTTTACACATTCTTCATCATTTTCTACATCGTTTGATACTTTTACACTAGTTTTAATATCAAAAGGATAAGATACATCTTTCAAGGTTAAACTACAAGGTAATACCATAGTCCCTTTAATTTGTAAATTCATCTCATATGAAGAATCAGTCACTCTTGTAATTGTAATAGATACATCTATCTCACTTAAATCCCTTATATCTGTATTCTCATACAATGACTTATCAAGCATAATACGATTGCTATAATCTAGTTCGTTGGTGCTTCTGTTTTGTAATTTTGTTAAATCTAATAACATATCACTCACCGAATAGATTATACTAGTTTTATGAGATTTTTGCAACTATTTATTATTATTTAACAATTATATTTGTCTTTTAAATTGTTTTATTCTTTTCTTTAAAAGTTTCTTTTCATTTTTAGTTTCTTGTTTTTTATCAAGCATTTCATCTATTTTACTTTTTCCATTAGATACAAATTCTAAAAGCTCATTTCTAAATTTTTCTATATCTTTGTGTTTTTCATAATATTTTTCAATTTCATCGAATGATTTTACTTCATTCATATACTCAGTTTGTGGTACAAAAACATTAAAATTCTCTATTGAAATTAGAGTTTTATCTGTTTCTGTAACATTAGGCATTTTTTCTAACATTTTAGCAGATGGTATTTTTACACCTGTTAATAATTCTTTAACATAAAATGGATTTAATGTTTTTTCTACAATTATTTTTTCACTATAAATAGAACAATTCCACTTATGAATATATCCATTAACTCCTTTTTTTACATAGCCTCTATTAAGTTTATATAGATCTGTACTATAATATTTTGTCATAATTTATTTCTCCTCTCAATCATTGTACATTTCTTTTTTAAATCAATTATTTTTTTAATGTTTTTATTTTATTAACTACTCTTAATGGTGGATAATTTTTTTTATCTTCACCGCTAGTACTTACTTTATTTTCAATTAGTGATAATTCTGGTCTTACAAATATGTTAAATTTTGCTAAATCGAAAGTTGAAGCACAAAGAATACCTTTATCTATCATTTCTTGAATCATTTGTATATCTCCTGTTATTTCTTTTATATTATCAAAAAATACATTCATAGAAGTAGTTTTAATATCTTCTTCAATAAAAGGAATATGAAATTCATTAAATTTACCAAATTTATAACCATCTACTATGTGATACTCTTCTTTTACTACAATATTTTCTAAAAGCATTATAGTCATTGCTGCTGAAGATTCTTCAAGAATCATTTCATCTAATTGCATAGTCATATCTATACCAGATTGATTTTTATTAAATGTATATTCTGTGCCATTCCATATTTTAACAATATAACTAACATTATCACCTATAATTTTTTTTGTAATGATTATTTTTGCATTGTCTTCATTTTTAAGTACCAATGTATTTGTATTACTCATTTCTTCTACACTCTTCATACAACCACCCTCCAATTTAATTTTATCATATTGGTGAAATGAAAAGTTAACTGCAACACTTGAAAAAAATAAGAGAAAATAAATAAAATGAAAGACTA
>CALVQZ010000020.1 GCA_944358275.1 uncultured Bacilli bacterium | reverse complement strand
TTAGTCCACATAAAAGACCAAATAATCTAGTTACACAAATGACTTTCATATTATAAGTTACATAAGATTGATTTCTAACGTCAGTCAAATCACTAAATTTATTAAATAAATCTGGTAAATATTTTTGAATAATTGAATATAGATTTTTAACCAAATTTTTATCTTTTCTTAATTCTCTTCTTTGTCTTCTATTCATTATTACATACCACCTTTTTAGTATGTAATAATTATATCAAAAATTTTATTGCGAAAAAAATTTACTCTTTTTCTCTGAAAAGTTGTTAACTTATTTTATATATTTTTATTTTAATGTATAATTATAATGGTGATGTTATGAAAGTTTTATGTATTGGTCATGCAGCATATGATTTTACAATGCCTATGAAAGAATATCCAAAAGAAAATAAAAAATATAGAGTAGAAAATGCAGTTGGATGTGGTGGTGGACCAGCTAGTAATGCAGCATTTTTACTATCTTCTTGGGGTATTAAGACTTATTTTGCAGGAGTAGTAGGTAATGATGAAAATGGAAGAAAGATTAAAGAAGAATTTAAAAAAATAAAAGTAAATACTAGGTTTTTAGAAGTAGATCCAAATAATGATACTACTATAAGTTTTATTGTGGTTAATGCTAAAAATGGTAGTAGAACTATATTTACAAAAAGAAGTAGTGCTATGAAACTTACTAAAGAAATAAATGTTAAAGCAGATTTAATATTAGTAGACGGTCAAGAGTTAGAAGCTAGTAAAAAAGCTATGGAAAATAATAAGAATGCTATTACTGTAATAGATGCAGGTAGAGTAAAAAAAGAAACTGTTGAACTTGCTAAATTAGTTGATTATGTTATATGTTCTTCTGATTTTGCTGAAGAATATACAGGTATTAAAATTGATTTAAAAGATAGTAAATGTTTAGAAAATATTTTTTCTAAATTAACTAGTGAATTTAAAAATGTAATTATTACAGTAGAAGATAAAGGTGCATTATATCAAAAAGATGGTATAGTAAAACAAGTGCCTAGTATAAGAGTAAAACAAATTGATTCAACAGGTGCTGGAGATATTTTTCACGGAGCATTTTGTTATTGCCTTTTAAAAAAATATGATATAGAAAAATGTATAATGATATCAAACATCGCAGGAGCAATATCAGTAACAAGAGTAGGAGGAAGATACTCTATGCCTTCTTTAAAAGAGGTTATGAGTACATATAGAAAATGTTTGAAGAAGTAATTGATGTAAATAATATTCCAACTCTTGATCTTCATGGTGAATCAAGTGATATTGCAAGAATACTTATAATTGATTTTATAAATGAAAATGTTAAATTAAATAATAGATGTATTGCTATAATTCATGGAAAAGGATTAGGAATATTAAGACAAGTAACACGCGATATATTAAGTAAAAATAAGAATGTATTAGATTATAAAATATGTTATTTTAATGATGGTATGACACTTGTTAAGTTAAAAAAGTAATAGGAGGTGATAAAGTGAATTTCTATATTAGAGGTAGTGTTAGAGAAGTATTTTATAAAACAGATAAAGGATATATGGTAGGTATATTTAAAGTAAGAGAAACAAACAGTGAAGAACTACAAAACTATGTTAATAGAACAATAACTTTTAATGGTAATTTTCACGAGTTAATAAATGATAGTGAATATAAATTTTATGGAGAAGTTTCTCACCATCCTAAGTATGGACTTCAGTTTAAAGTTACATACTATGAAAAGCTAATACCAGAAGGTAAAAGCGGAGTAGTTGAATTTTTATCATCAGGAATTTTTCCAGGAGTTGGTGTTAAAACAGCAACTAAAATAGTTGATAAATTAGGAGAAAATGCTCTTGATTTAATATTAGAAGATTATACTAATCTTCTTTTAATCCCATCTATAAAAGAAGAAAAAGCAAAGATGATACACGATATATTATATAATGAACAATTAAGTTATAAGACAGTTTTATATTTACAAGAAAAGGGATTTTCTATATCAGAATCTGTAAAAATATATGAAATATTTAAAGAAAATACTATAAATATAGTTAATGATAATATATATGATATTGTATCTAAAGTTAGTGGTGTTGGCTTTATAACAGTAGATAGAATCGCATTAAATTTAGGTATAGATAAAGCTGATGAAAGAAGAATAGAAAGAGGTATTTTGTATTCTATGTATGAACTTTGTTTAATAACAGGTAATACTTATTCTCTTTTTGATGAAATATATCTTCATACAACTAAACTTCTTTCTATAAATATAGATACTTCATCTTTTGAATACTATTTATTAAAACTTAATAAAAATAAAGAAATTGTAATAATAGAAGATAAATATGTATTAAGAAGTATGTATGAATTAGAAAGAGAAATTAGTAACAAGATATCTCTTCTTTTATCTATTCCAAGTGCTAATATAAAACAAATCGATAAGTATATTACTAGTTTAGAAGATGCTTTTTCTGTAAAATATAATAAACTACAAAAAGAAGCAATAAAAAAATCACTTGAAAACAACTTTACAATAATAACAGGAGGCCCAGGTACAGGAAAAACTACTATAATAAAAGGAATAGTTGAATTATATAAAGAAATAGAAAAATTAGATAATGAGCACTTATCTTCACAAATGGTTTTAATCGCACCAACAGGAAGAGCAGCAAGAAGAATGATGGAATCTACTCACTTTAGTGCATACACAATACATAAATTTTTAAAATGGGATAAAGAGACTGATACTTTCCAAGTAAATAAGTATAATAAAAGTGATGCGAAGATTGTTATAATTGATGAATCTTCTATGATAGATGTATTTCTTTTTAATAGTCTTTTAGAAGGACTAAACGATAATGTTAAAATAGTTATGGTTGGAGATTATAATCAATTACCCAGCGTATTGTCTGGCCAAATATTAAAAGATTTAATAGATAGCGAGGTAATACCTATTGTAAAATTAAATGAAATATATCGTCAAAAAGAGGATTCATATATAGTAAATTTTGCTAATGAAATAAATGAAGGTGTATTAAGTGATAATTTTGTTGATAAGAAGTCTGATTATAATTTTATAGAAACAAATAAAGAAAATATTAGCTTTATAATAAAAGAACTATGTAAAAAAGCAATAGAAAAAGGTTATGACTATAATCAAATACAAGTTTTAGTACCTATGTATAAAGGATTAAATGGTATAGATAATTTAAATAATAAACTTCAAGAAATATTTAATCCAAAAAGTAGTAGTAAAGAAGAATATATATATAACGATGTAGTATTTAGAGAAGGAGATAAAGTATTACAAACAAAAAATATAAATGATTTAGACATATCAAATGGAGATATTGGTATAATAGATAGTATAACAAAGACAAGTAATAATGTGTCTGTAGTAATAAATTTTGATGGTGTAATAGCAGAATTTACAAAGAAAAACTTTGAAGATTTAAAACTAGGTTATGCGATAAGTATACATAAAAGTCAAGGAAGTGAGTTTGATATAGTAATTATGCCAATGGATTTGTCTTTTAAAAGAATGCTTTATAGAAAACTAATATATACAGGAGTAACACGTGCTAAAAAATCACTTACTTTAGTAGGAGAAAAAGAAGCACTAGTTTATGCTATTTCGAGAATAGAAGCAGAAAGTAGAAAGACATTATTAAAAGATTTTTTAAAAACGAGTATAAATTTTTAATATGTGTAAAAAATATTAGTGGTATATACCAAGACTATAGAGGTGAATATATGTTATCTAAAAGGTGTATGATGTGTACATTATTAGGTGGTATGGCTGTTATTGTGTATTTAAAATATAAAGATGGTACGATAAACAGAATGATAAAAAACGTAAAGCCTGTGTTAGTATGTACACTAGATGAACTTAGAAAATAGTCTAGAAATAGCTTCTTTTGAGGCTATTTTTTTTGATATTATAATAAATATAAGATGGGTTAAGAGCATTAAAATTGATAAAGAAGAAATATAAAAAAAACTAATTAAAGTATTGGATAGGAAATATGAAGAAAACCTAAATGAAATAAAAAAAGATATAGATAATTTTGTGTTTTACGAAGGAATATTTGAAAATGAAGATGAGTTAAAATTATTACGTATGACTTATTAAGAAATAGTGATAAAAGTATATGTTAAAAATTTTATAAAACAAAGAGGGTTATTATATAAATATTATAAATTAGCTCTTTTTTGTATTTTTTTAAATAAGTGTTTATTTTTAAAATGCTTTGTGCTATTATTATTCATTGGAAAAGAAGTGATGAAG
>CALVQZ010000019.1 GCA_944358275.1 uncultured Bacilli bacterium | reverse complement strand
TAATTCATCAGGTATTAACTTTACTGAAGTATATGCTGAGTATAACTATTCACCCCTTACAAACTAGTACACAGCGAATCATAAATAAAAAAATAACTTGTTGTTATGGTATAATATAATATAATATAATTGTATTATAGTCTTTATGAGTAATATGTGTGAAAGGAAGATGTTATGAAAAGCAGAGAACAAAGAGAAAGAGAATTAATAGATAGTGGTTTAGTTGATTCTGTTAAAGCGCAATTTAGAAATGTAAATCATAATATATCAGATAAATATTTTATATTAATGGCTGATTATATTGACTCAATAGGACAACTTGATTTTGAAGGAGGATTATATTTAGATCCTGTAAATGTAGCAAAGAGTTTACCACAATTATTGTCATCTGTAATGGACGTTAATTTAGGTGGAATTCACGGAAGAACTACCGATGATGAAAGAACTAATAAAAGCAAAATTGAAATGAATTCTACTATGGATTATCAAAGCACTAAATTATACTTTTTTCACGAATTAACTCATGCATTACAAACCAGAAAAATTGATAATCACGAAGAATGCGCTTTCTATAATGGTAAGACAGGTATGTTTTTAACTGAAGGTGCAACACAATTTACCGCTGAAATTTTATATAACGTTTCAAATGGCACAAATATTCAGTATAGACAACAACCCGGTGCTGTTAGAGGACATAGGGAACATATCCCTTATAGTGCTCTATCTGAATACCAATTAAATGGAAATATAATTATGCTGTTGTCGGCATCATTGGGAATTCCTTTAAATCAAATACTTGCATTAGGTTATAGAAAAGACGGAAGACAACAATTAAAAGAAATGTATGAAGTTATTTCAGGTAATGAAGGAAAATTTGAAGAATTTATGTTTGAATTAGAGCAAATTTACACTATTGATAAATTATTAATAGCGGGTTATGGAAATCAACTACAAGGAGCACCATTAAATATAGAAATGCAGGACGGACAAACTTTTGTTGGTAATATTCAAACACAGGGTGATTTAATTAATAAAGTTGAAAGAGAATTAGCAGCAAGCTTTTTAGCAAATAATGAAACTGACTATGTATTAGCAAATTACAGCAAAGTAGCCCAATACTTAACAACACCACAATTACAGCAAACTTTTATGAATGCTATAAATGAAATAGCAACAATGCAAAATTCAAACATTCAAGAACAAATGCAATCAGGACCAAGAAAATAAGGTGATTAACTTTGAATACAATAATATATTTAATAAGACATTCAGAGCCAAAAAAATTATATCTCATTTAATAAATAATGATAATCTACAAATAAGAAATGAAAAAACTGTGTTATCAACAAGTGGTGAAAAAAAGCTGAAAAATTGAGTTCAAATGAAGAAATGAAAAATGTTGATGTAGTTATTTCTAGTAATTATGTAAGAGCTATCGCTACAGCTAAATATATAGCAGAATATAATAATACTAATATAAATATTATAGATGAATTTGGTGAAAGAAAGTTTGGTATTGATAATTGGAATGAATTACCTAATGATGTTGAAAAAAAACAGATTGAAGATCCAAATTTTAAAATGAATAATGGCGAAAATCAAAGAGAAGTTGCAGATAGAATGTATAACGCACTAATAAAAGTATTAAATAACTACAAAGGTAAAAAGGTAGTAATTGTATCACACGCAACAGCTATAACATTTTTATTTATGAAATTAGGTTTATATAAAGATAATTGTATTTATTATAATAATAAGAAATTAATTGACTCAAATTTCAAATGGAATGCACCTGAAGTTTTTAAATTAAATTTTTGTGATAATGATTTACAAAGCATAGAGAATATCAAAATTGATTACTAATGTTGTATATTTATTAAGGAGAAAAAAATATGAATTATGAAAAGACTATACAAAATTTTAAAGATACAATGAAAGTAAATTTAGTTGCAGAAGACTTTAATATATTGCAAAATAATATTGATAATATAATGATAAATCAATCGCAGAGAGAACATACAGCGGGAACAAATTATACTGTAGGTGGTTATGATTTTTTTAACAGATCTATAAATTTGTATAATGAAGTTTCTACAACGACAATTTATCATGAATTGTTTCACGCAAGTTCAAGTTATTATGATAGACAAAAAGAAGTAGTTTTTAGTGGGTTTCATCATCATAGCAAAGAAAAAGATATTGGTCGTGGATTAAATGAAGGATATACAGAATTACTAACAAGTAGATATTTTGGAAATGATACTGATAGTGGTTATAAAAATGAAACACATTATGCAAATCTAGTCGAGGGATTAATTGGAAAAGAACAAATGCAATCATTTTATTTAAAATCAGATTTAGATAGTTTAATTTCTGAATTATCAAAATATAATTCTGTTGAGGCAGTAATGCAATTTATAGATGATTTAGATAAATTTATAGTTATAGAAGAACTACGAAAAGATAAAATAGACAATTTTGAAAATATACCTTATGCTGAATATTTAGCTTGGTTTGATGAAGCAAATGAATATATTGGCAAAACATATATGCAGTTAAATCAATTTATTATTGATTCTTATATTAATAAATTATATAATGATCCAAATTTTGAGGAAAAGAAAAATCAACTAATGACTATGATGTCAGCACCTTTAACATTTTTTAATAAAGAATATGTTTTTGATATGAATTCACAATTTGGAACATCAAGTAGAACGATTTAGTGTAGGAGGTAATTTTGTAGTGAATATTAATAATGAAAAAAATAACAGATTTATATATGAAAAAGATGATATTGAAATTAAGAGCAGTCAATGTGATTTTTGTAAATATAATAATTCAAATGAAAAAGATGTCTGTATTAAATATCCAAATGGTAAACCTGAAGAAATAAAACAAAATAAAAAAAGATGTGAGTATTTAGATATACAAAAATAACCTTTTCAAAAATGATTAGGTTATTTTTGTATTACGTACTTTCTTAATTATTTTATATGTTCCGTGCATAAAGGTATTTAGCACATGGTGGCGAAGATCCAGGAACTACCTATAAAAACATTTATGAGAAAAACATTAATTTAAGTATTAGTCTTTACTTGGAAGAATGTTTGAGCGAGTATGGAGCAACCGTAATACTTACTAGGGATAGTGATAGTGATTTAAGCTATGGAGAAACTAATCATCGTAAGAAAACTGACTTTGATAATCGAATTAAAATAATAAATGATAAATATACCGATATGTATTTATCAATTCATTTAAATTATTTAACTAATACTAAGTATTATGGAGCCCAAGTTTTTTATAATAAGGATAATGAGAAATTGGCAAAAAGTAT
>CALVQZ010000018.1 GCA_944358275.1 uncultured Bacilli bacterium | reverse complement strand
ATGGTGCGGGTAAAGGGACTTGAACCCCCATGGATTACTCCGCTAGATCCTAAGTCTAGTGCGTCTACCAATTCCGCCATACCCGCAAATTAAAAAAAATGGTGGACCCTATAGGACTCGAACCTATGACCGCCCGGTTATGAGCCGGATGCTCTAACCAACTGAGCTAAGGGTCCATACATCAACGATGATAGCACAAACTTATTTTTTTTTCAAGTGTGTTAAATAAAAAAAAGCAATTATTTCGCTTTTTTTTGTTATTCTTCTACTAATTTTAGATTTTCTAGCATTTTTCCTGTACCTAATGCTACACTTGTTAGTGGATTTTCTGCTATGTATACTTGAACATTTAGTTCTTTTTTTAATAGTTCATCAAGGCCTTCTATCATTGCACCACCGCCTGTTATTACTATTCCATTGTTTATTATATCTGCTGATAATTCTGGTGGAGTATTTTCAAGTACTTGTTTTATTGCTCTTATTATTTCATTTATACTATCACTTAACGCTTCTTCTATTTCTTCACTTGTTATGGTTATTGTTTGTGGAAGGCCATTTACCAAACCTCTTCCTTTTACTTCCATTTTTTTATTTTTTTTAGTTTTATTTACTGAACCTATTTCTTTTTTTATTTCTTCTGCTGTTCTTTCTCCAATTAAAAGTTTGTAATTATTTTTTATGTATTTTATTATTTCATTATCAAATGTATTACCTGCTATTTTTATTGATGTAGATGTTACTATGGAACCTAGAGATAGTACGGCTATATCAGTTGTTCCTCCTCCTATATCTACAATCATAGATCCATTTGGTTTTGATATGTCTAAACCTACTCCTATTGCTGCTACTTTTGGTTCTTCTTCTATGAATACTCTTTTTGCTCCTGTTCTTTCTGCTGCTTCTTTTATTGCATTTTTTTCTACTCCTGTTATATTAGTTGGACAGCATATAAGTATTCTTGGCTTTATAAATATATTTTTTGCTTTTACTTTTCTTATGAAATAATTTAGCATAGATTCTGTAAGTTCAAAGTCAGCAATAACTCCATCTTTCATTGGTTTTATTGCTTTTACTTTTCCTGGCGTTCTTCCTAACATTTCATGTGCTTCTAATCCTACTGCAAGTACTCTTTTTGTATCTTCATCTATAGCTACTACTGATGGCTCATTTAATACTATACCTTCACCCTTTACATTTATTAGTATATTTGCTGTACCTAAGTCTATTCCTATATCTTTACTAAACATAAATTATCCTACTAAATCATTTACGCTTTTATCAAATATTGACTCAGGATTTATTATTCTTCCTTGTTGCGATATTTCTAAATGCAAATGATTACCTATATTTTTTGATATATTGCATGTACCTGATGAGCCTATTATTTGTCCTTGTACTACTGTATCATTTTTGCTTACTTTTATATCACCTAAACATTGATATGATGCGATTATTTCATTTGTGTGCTGTATTTGTACTATTTTACCTAGTATATCGTCTTCTTGTATATCTATTATTGTACCTTCATAAATTGAATATACATCAAATTTTTCTTCTTTTCCATAATCTATACCTGAATTTTGTAAGTATGTATTTTCATAGAAAATTAGTGAATTTTCTTGTGATGTTTTGTCTGAATTCGCATCATAAAAATTTTGTAATATTTTTATATCTTCATCTTTATATGGTCTTTTAAATATTTTCTTTTCACTTACTACAGGTTCTATATCCTCTGTTATAGTAGATGATGTTATGTAAGTTACTGGAATACTATCTTTTAATAGATTTTTACCTACAAAGAATAAACTTACTACTAATGATACAGTTACTATACCGTATATTGTTGGTATTACAAATGGTTTTAATTTTATCTTCTTTTTCATAATTTCACCTCATTAAAGAGTTTTTACTTTTTTTGTGAAATTATACATTTAAATTTTTTAAAGTTGTACCACTATAATAATGTTCTAATATTTCTTTATATGTATATCCATTGCTTGCCATTCCTTCAGCACCATATTGACTCATTCCAACTCCATGACCAAATCCTTTTGTTTTTACTACTACATTATTGTTTTCTATGTATATATCAAAGTAATTTGATCTTACTCCAAGATAATATGCAACTTCTGTTCCTGTAAATGTTTTATTGTTTATTTTTATGTTTTTTATTCTTCCCGTACTTGTTTGATTTAATACATTTACATATATTTTTGAACAATCATTTAATTTTAATTTGTTGCAAAATTCATCTCTTGTAAATACATTTTTTTCTTCGTATACAGGTGATACTTCTTCATCCCATTCTGACGATACACTTCTTAAATATGATATTTTTGTTCCAAATATTTCTTCACTATTTTCTGTATTTCCGACACTTGTTGAGAAAAATAGAGTATCTGCATATGTTCCATTGTAATCTACATATTCTCCTTTTGTTGCTTCTTGTGCAGTTTTTATTTTTTCCATATATTTTTCGTAATTTGAACCCCACATTTGTTTTAGTGTTTCATCGTCTTTGTATACTTGATTCATTACTGTATCAACTACATCGTAAGTATTTGATTTATTTATTCTTCTTAATGCGTATGTTCTTGCTGCTACAGCTTGTGCTTTTAGAGCTTCTAGTTCAAATGATATTGGCATTTCACCTGCTAAAACACCTCTTACATAGTCTTCTAGGTCTATTTCTATTATTCTATTTTTACTTGTTTGTTTTACTTTTATAAGTACTTCTTTATCTTTTTTTTCTTCAGTTAAATATTCTTTAGTAAATTCTATTATTTTTTCTTCTTCATAATTTGTAAGTATGAAAAAAGAAGGTACCGCAATAAAAATAATTGTTAAAAACAGCATCTTCTTCATATTATCCCTCACTATCTAAAATTTGATACTAAATAGAAATCATATAAAAAGTTTACTATTAAATACGATATTGAAAATGTAATTAGTAGATAAAAGCATTTTATTTGATTTACATGTCCTTTCTTAAAACAGTTTTCTATTCTAAGTGAACTTACTGTCCATATTACTAAGGGTACTACTATAAAATAAAGATAAAATTTAATTTGCATTTTCATACTCCATTATCTTTTTTAATCTTTGTTCGTGTCTTTCTTTTTCAAATTCATTATTTATGAATATTTCCATAAATTTTACTATTTCATCTATACTTTTATGTGCACTGAAGGCTAGTATGTTTGCATTATTATGGCATTTTGAATATTTTGCATCGTTTTCATTGTCAACTTTTGCACATCTTATTCCTTTTACTTTGTTACAAGCAATACTCATACCTATTCCTGTTTTACATATTGCTATTCCTAGATCTATTTCTTTAGATATGACACCTTGACACAATTTAAAAGCATAGTCTGGATAATCTACTCTTTCTATAGTATTTGTGCCATAATTTACTATAGTGTATCCTTTTTCTTCTAACTTTTTTATTAAGTTATTTTTTAGTTCATAACCACCGTGGTCGCTTGCTATTCCTATTTTCATTATTTTCTCCTTTTCATTTTTCTTATATTTTCTTTTTCTTCTTTTGTTATTCTTTTTGATTCAATTATTTTTTGTAATGCTTTGTTGTATGTAAAATCGTTTAATTTGTTATTATTTAAATATTCTTTTGTTTCAGGTTTGTATTTAATATAACATATTGAAATTAACCATGCGACGCTCATTTCTACATAGTAGTCATTAGTATTATATGTATCGCATAATTGAAATATGATTTTTAAATTTTGTTTTTCTATATAATAATCTAGTAATAATACAAAACACATTCTTCTTATCCATGGATTTTTATTTTTTATTCTTTTTTTTATGTATTTTAATAGATTATCTTTATTTTTATTTACACATTTTAAATTTGAACAAAATAAGTCACATAGTGCCCAATTGTTTATCATTTTTGAATATGTATCTATATATTTTTTTGTATCATTATCAAATTCTTTGATATTTCCTATAATTAGTCCATAGATAAGTTTTTCTTCGTATGTTTCATTTAAAGATATTTGTAAATATTCTTTGTAGTTTCCTTTATATATTTCTTTTGCTATTTGTTTTAATATAGGAATTTTTATTCCTATCAATGTTTCATCTTGTATTATCTTACTACTAAATTCTTTATATTTTATATCTTTTTTGCTATTTAAATAATATTTATATTTTTTATAAATTTCTTTATTCCAAGAATCTATTGTTAATAACATATGCATCACTACTTAATTGTACCAAATTTCTAACGAAAAGTCATTAGGTTTAACTATTATTAAGTTTTATACTTTTAATATTGCAAAATAAAAAGTGTTAGTTTATTATATTCTTCGCTCAAAAAGGACATATAACTAACAC